>JAABRB010000484.1 GCA_011391185.1 Betaproteobacteria bacterium | reverse complement strand
GACGCGGCGGGAAATTATCTCTTCACGTTTCTGCGTGCCCCCGAGACGCTTCCCACGCTCGCGGAGCTCGAGGTCGGCCGGGACGTGCAGCTCGACGACGAGTCGTATCAGGTCACGAACGTCGAGCGAGCGCACGTGGTGGCCGGCGCGGGGGAGCTGCCGTTCAAGGTCGGGTCCGGCTACGAGGCCACGTTCGTCGACCTGCGCGGCGCCGACGGCCGGTTCGCCACCGTCGATTTCAGCGAAACGCCGCCCCTTCTGTATACCGGCGAGCGACTGCCGTTCGAGGCGTTCCGGTTCCTGAATCTGCGCGAGGAGCACGGCGCGGCCGCGCCCACCGCGCGCGCGGTGTCGTTCAACTGTCCGGGCTGCGGCGCGGTGCTCGAGAAGCGCGTCGCGGCCACCGAGGCGATCGGGTGCGCCAGCTGCGGCGCGGTCGTCGATGTGTCCGACCCGAAGCACGCGCTCCTGTCCCGCGCGCTCGCGCACGCCGCGCTCCGCACGCTCACGATCCCGCTCGGCACGCGCGCCAAGCTCGAGGGCGTCGTGTTCGAGGTGGTCGGCGCCATGCGCCGCGAGATGACCGTCGAAGGCGAAACCTACGGCTGGGACGAGTACCTGCTGCACAACGTCGAGCAGGGCTACCGCTGGATCGTCCAGTCGCAGGGGCACTTCAGCATCGTGAAGACGGCGGCCAACCCGCCGCGGGTCGTCGGCAGCGATCCGCCGAAGGCGTTCTACCTGGGTCGCACGTTCCGGCATTTCCAGGGCTACGCCGCCACGGTGGATTACGTGGTCGGCGAGTTCTACTGGCGCGTCGCGGTGGGCGACGTCGCGCGGGTCGACGATTACGTCGACCCGCCGCTCATCCTGTCCGGCGAGCGCTCGGAAAACGAGCTCACCTGGTCGCTCGGCGAGTATGTCGAGCCCGACGTGCTGTGGCGCCAGCTCGGTCTCAAGGGCTCGCCGCCGAAACGCATCGGCATTGCGCCGAACCAGCCATCGCCGCATGTGGGCGGCGTGCTGCGCTACTGGAAGGCATTCGCGGCTTTCGCCCTGATCGCGCTCGTCGTGCAGGGCGCGCTCAGTTTGCTGTCCGACACCCGGATCCTGCACTCCGAGCCGTTCCAGTACGCGCCGGGACGCGGCGCGCGGTCAATGACGACACCGCCGTTCGAGCTGCGCGGCACCCGGCCGGTTCCGGTCGCCGTCCGGACCGTGACGAACGCCAGCAACAGCTGGGTGTTCCTGGACATGACGCTGATCGAGAAGAACACGGGCCGCACCTATCAGCTCGGCAGGGAGGTCTCCTATTACTACGGCTCCTCCGACGGCGATTCATGGAGCGAGGGCGACAGCAAGGATCGCGCGCGCGTCGCCGACCTGCCGCCCGGCACCTACTACCTCGAGATCGAGGCGAGCGGCGACACGCGCGGCAGGTCGGTTTCCGGTCGCGTCGAGGTGTTCCGGGATCCGCCCGACTGGACCAATCTCATCCTCGTCATCGCGCTGCTCATGTTGTTTCCGATTGGCGCATGGTGGCGATCCGCGGCGTTCGAGAAGCGCCGCTGGGCGGAGAGCGATCATGCACCGTCGAGCGGTAGCGACGACGATGACGACGACGATTGAGGCTTGAGCGATGTTCCGGACCTATCTCGTCATCGGTGCGATCTTCCTCGGCGTGTTCGGCTACGGGCAGCGCGAGAACTGGTCGCTGTACGGCACCGATGCCAAGGAGACGCCGCGCGGCGTGCGCTCGGGCACCGGGGGCGTCACGCGGCACAAATAGTTACCGAACGAAACGGAAGTTGGCGCACATCAACGCAGAAATAGGGAGGCACCCATGCTCGAATTCCTGAAACCCGCAGCGCTGGTCGGCTCGCTCGTCTACTCGTTCCTCGGGGTGATCTTCGTCGTGCTGGCGTTCGTCGTGATCGACCGGCTCACGCCCTACGATCTCTGGAAGGAGCTGGTCGAGCATCGCAACCAGGCGCTCGCCACCGTGCTCGCCGCCATGACGCTCGCCATCGCGATCATCGTCGCGGCCGCCATTCACGGGTAGGCGACCGGGGACAAGCGGCAGTGCACGCCCCACGAGAAAGTTCGTGTCTGTTCCCCTCCTTTTCAAGGAGGGGTGGCTGCGAAGCAGCCGGGGTGGTTACGGCGTGGATCGAAGTCCAAACCACCCCGCCGCCTCCGGCGGCACCCCTCCTCAGAGAGGAGGGGAAGAGATCAACCCTCCCCTCCTTTTCAAGGAGGGGTGGCTGCGAAGCAGCCGGGGTGGTTACGGCGTGGATCGAAGTCCGAACCACCCCGCCGCCTCCGGCGGCACCCCTCCTCAGGGAGGAGGGGAAGAGATCAACCCTCCCCTCCTTTTCAAGGAGGGGTGGCGGCGAAGCAGCCGGGGTGGTTACGGCGTGGATCGAAGTCCAAACCACCCCGCCGCCTCCGGCGGCACCCCTCCTTGAAAAGGAGGGGAAACTGCACCGCCTCTCCTTCTCTGGCTAGCGAGCATGGGCCACGCACTCCTCGCCTCGGTCTTCGTCATCGCCGCGTGCGGGCTCGTCTACGAGCTGATCGCCGGCGCGGCCGCGAGCTATCTGCTCGGCGATTCCGTCACCCAGTTCTCGCTGGTGATCGGGCTCTATCTCTTCGGCATGGGCGTGGGCTCGTACCTCTCGCGCTGGGTGGTGAACGGCGTTGCGGCCCGCTTCGTCGAGATCGAACTCGTCATCGCGCTGCTGGGCGGCTTCTCGGCGGCCGGGGTGTTCCTGGCGTTCGCCCATATCGGAACCGACGTGCGGGCGCTGCTCTACGGGCTGGTGCTGGTGATCGGCGTTCTCGTCGGCCTCGAAATTCCGCTCGTCATGCGGCTGCTTCGCGACCGGTTCGGTTTTCGCGACCTCGTCGCGCAGGTGCTCTCGTTCGATTACCTCGGCGCCCTGGCCGTGTCGGTCGCCTTCCCGCTGCTGCTCGTTCCCACGCTCGGGCTCATCCGCTCGGCGTTTCTCTTCGGCCTGCTGAACGC
>JAABRB010000483.1 GCA_011391185.1 Betaproteobacteria bacterium | reverse complement strand
CTCCAGGTGCTCGAGAAGCTCTGCGTCGCGCTCGATGATGTGGCCGTCGGCGTCGAGAATCCTTTTCGGTTTCATGCGGGCTTGCCCTCCGTTGAAACGCGCAACCGGTACCACGCGACGTAGTCGCGCACGGCCGCGGCCATGTCATAGGCCGGCGCGTATCCGAGCTCGGCGCGCGACCGGGAAAGATCGACCGCGGCGGCCATCGGCTGCACGGAGACGGCGGTGCCGGGCGGCGTCGCGACCCGGATGCGCGCCCCGGGAATCACCTCCTGCACCGCGGCGGCCATCTCCTCGCCGGTATACAGGCGGCCCATCGTGATATTGAACACCCGGCTCTTGAGGCCGGTCGCGTTGAGCGCGAGCACCGCGCCGGCCGCCGCATCCTTCGAATAGACCCAATCCATCGCCCCGGGCGGCACGCTCGATTCCTCGCCGCGCAGCGCGCCTTCCACTGCGGCGCGGAAGATGTTGCTCGGGCCGCCCCCGCCCGGGCCGCGCCAGGGCCCCGCGGCCGCGCCGTAGCGCACCGCGACGAAGTCCACGCCGCACCAGTGCGCGTAGTTGAGCCCGAGGGATTCCACCGCCTGCTTGGTCGCCGAGTAGAACGTCGCGGGCCGCGGAAAGGGATCCTCTTTCATGACGTCTCCGCCATCCGCGCCGCCGGCGAGATGGTGGGAGAGGACGTTGGAGCTCGTCACGACGACGCGCGCGAGCCCGAGCGCGCGCGCCGCCTCGAGCACGTTGCAGGTCCCCATGATGTTCACCTGGATCGCCGCGTACGGGTTGTCCTGCGCGCCGAGCGTCAGGAGCGGATTCGCCGCGGTGTGGATGACGCGTGTGACACCCGCCTCGCGCATGATGCGCACGAGGTCGATGGGATTGAGGATGTCGCCCCGGACGACCGTGATCCTGCCAAGGTCGACGATGTCGGCGAGCGCGTCGCGCTGCGGCGCCACGTCCATCACCACCGGTCGCTCGCCCGACTCGACCAGGATCCGGGCGATCTGCGATCCGATCAGGCCGCCGCCGATGACGAGCACGCTCATGGCGTCATGTTCCACTCATCCGTGCGTGGTTCGGCTCAAGCGGGAAAGGCCGCGAAGCACTTGTTGGAGTTCATCACGTAGCTCTCGACCCAGTCGACGAGCTCGGCCTTGCGGCCGAGATCGCTCATCGCGCCGGCGAGCGTGACCCAGTTGAGCATCTCGTGCTGGCCGGCATCCACCATCTCGTCGACCGCGAAGACGCAGAACGGCGGCACGATGTCCTCGACGAAGTTCTCGTACTGATCGTCGCTGAAGATCAGCACGACATCCGGCTCGAACGCGTCCAGCCGCGCCCGCAACACGCGGGTCGCCGCGAGGCACCGCTCGCGGTGGATCCGGCCGGCCCGGGCACCGTCGTCGTTCCCCCATTCCGCGCGCATTTCGCGCGGCCAGTTGCCGGGGTCCCTGACGCGCTCGGGCACCTTCTTGCCGGAAAGCGTGAGACGCAGGAACACCCACATGTCCTCGTCGAGCATGTGCAGCCCGGGGTAATGCGTCATGCCGAGGCCGAGTATCCGTCCCATCGTCTCCTCCACTTCACGTGCTGCGACCCGCGCCCCATGCGGTGCGCGGAATATTGGGCCATCATGATCGTTCCGGGCGCGAAGGGTCAAGCGCTCACCCGACGCAAAACCCGACGCAAAACAGGAGTACGGATGCCCGACCGATTCGGCCCGCGCGGCGTCATCGCCACTGTCATTCCGGTGCAGAACTCGAACATGCAGCCCGAGTACGAGGCCTTGCGCCCGGCCGGCATCAGCAATCAGACCTATCGCTTTTTCCTCGAGGGAGCGGGCGACACGCCGCTTGCCGCCGCGCTGCGGGTGATCCCGGATACGCTGAAGTGCTGGCCCGACCTGATCATCGTCGGCAATTCCGTCGAGATGCGCAGCGTCTCGGAATCCGGACACCTCGCCTATCGGAACGCGCTGCAGAAGGCCGCGGGCAACGTGCCGGTGGTGACGGCCGCCGAAGCCTGCGTGGCCGCGCTCAGCACGCTCGGCGCGCGTCGGATCGCGCTGTTGAGCCCGATGTCCCGCGATCACTCGGACAGTGCCGCCGCCCACTATCGGGCGCACGGCTTCGAGGTGCTCGGCGCGCGCTGGTTCGACGTCGCGAAGTCCGAGGACATCATCAATGTTCCGCGCGAGCGGGTCCAGCAGGCGTTCGAGGCGCTCGTGCGGCTCGCGCCGGATGCGTTGCTGCACGTCGGCGGCGCGTTGCCCGTGGTCGACATGCTCGAGAATCTGGAGTCCCAATTCGGCATCCCTGTCGTCGCAGTGAACGCGGCCACCTACTGGTACGCACTGCGACGCCTGGGGGTGTCGGATCCGCTTCCTGGTTTCGGCGAGCTTCTGCGGCGCAGCGTCAGTTGTTGCTAGAATGACCGGTCCGAAGCAGCTCGACCAGGAGGCCACCGATGGCAGCGCGCGGCGAGAGCTACAATTACACTCGTTTCAAGATGTCGAACTACGAGCTCGGCTATTTCCCCGGGCCGAAGGCCGGCGAAGCCGCCAGTCTCGACTATACGTTTCACGACCTCGACGGCAAGGAAGTGAAGCTTGCCGACTACCGGGGCAAGTGGCTGGTCGTCGAGTCGGGCAGCCTGACCTGCCCGATGTACGTGAAGAACGTGCGGCCCTTCGACAAGCTGCGCGCGAAGTACCCCGACGTCGAGTGGCTGGTGATCTACGTGCGCGAAGCGCATCCCGGCTCGCGCATCGCCCCGGCGAAAGACGTCGACGAGAAGATCGACTATGCCAAGCGCTCGCGCGATGATTACCGCGAGGGCCGCAAGATCGTCGTCGACAGCGTCGACGGCCGCTGGCACCACGACTGGGGCCTGCTCCCGAACATGATTTACGTGATCAACCCGGACGGCAAGGTGGTCTACCGGGCCGACTGGTCGTTCGCCGGCAACGTCGAACGGGTGCTCGCCGACCGCAACCGGGTCGACACCAATGAGCACATCGTCATCTAC
>JAABRB010000482.1 GCA_011391185.1 Betaproteobacteria bacterium | reverse complement strand
TGTCGCCCTTGGGGTTGCCGATCACGACGCCGCGCGGAGAATCCTCGATCAGTGCGCGGTTCTCCTTCAGCACCTCGCCGCGGCGCTTGTCGTCCGCCGCCTTCACCCGCTTCTCGAGCTCGGCGATAGCCTCGCGCAGCACTTCCGGGTTCTTCAGAAGATACTCACGGATCATTTTTTCGATTGCCGGCCGGTCGGTCTCCGAGATCGCGGCGGCGGGAGCCGGCGCGAGCGCTAAGCCGAGGAGGGCGATCGACGCGAAGGCGAGGGTGCGGAATTGCAGGGCGGGCATGTGGCTCTCCGGGGAACGGTCTGAATCCTAGCCCGTAACTACCACCACTAGGTGAACAGCCGTTTATCACCTCTGGGTGAGCTGCGGAGGCTTGAAATTGACGATATCGTCCGACTTCAGCCAGCCCGGCGAGCCCGTGGGGAAACGGCCCTTGGCGCGCATCGCCAGTTGGCGAGCGGTCTTGAATTCGGCGTTGTTGAACGCTGCCAGCGCACCCGCGAGCTCCGCGTTGGCCGTGTCGCCCTTGCGGCCATAGGCGATCGCCAGCTGCCGCCAGCCGAGCGGCGCGTTCGGCTCCTTGTCGAGCGCTTGGCGCAGATTGCGGATCGCCTCTTCCGCGCTCGCCGGATCATTGGTTTGCACCAGCGCCTGGCCGAGCATCATGCGGATCAGCGGCGAGCCGTTGGACAGCGCCACAGATTGGCGGAGCGGCGGAACCGCTTCTCGCGCGCGGCCGCTCTCCAGGAGCGCCTGGCCCTTGAGCTCGTGGAAGTAAGGGTTCTTCGGCTGCTCGGCGATGAGCGCATCGATCTGCGAGATCGCATTGGCCATATTGCCGAAGCGATAGGCCGCGATCGCGCGTGCATAGCGCGCGGGCAACGTCGCGTTGGACGGCGGATAGCGGCGCAGCACCGCTTCCGGCCGCTCCACGAAGCCGGCGAGCTTGGCGCGCATCATCTCGTGGCGGAAGACGAGCTGCGGCGAATCCTTGGCTTCGAAGTACGGGCTCGCGCGCGCGACGGTCTCAAGGGATGCGATGCGCTCGCGCGGCATCGGATGCGAAATGAGATACGGATCCACCCGGCGCGAAATGAACAGGGTGTCCTGGGCGAAACGCTGAAAGGTCTCGATCATGCCTCGTGCGGACTGGCCGGTGGCATTGAGGAAGCCGACTGCCGCCCGGTCGGCGGCTTCTTCCTGGCTGCGCTGGTAGGAGAGGATCGATCCCATCGCCATCGTCTGCGGCAGCATCATCGCACCGGCGGCGGCGGGGCCGATATCGCGTGCCCCGGTGGCTGCGCCCGCGGCAACCGCGCCGAGGCCCAGCAGCATGCCGATGATTGCCGCTGTCTGCGCATTGGCGATCTGCTCGCGCATGCGCGAGAGGTGGCCGCCGGCGATGTGGCCGGTCTCGTGCGCGAGCACCCCGATGATCTGGTTCGGCGTCGTCGAGTCGTAGAGCGCGCCGGTATTGACGAAGATGCGGCGGCCGTCGGCCACGAACGCGTTGAAGTTACGGTCGCCGATGATCACGACCTCGATGTTCTGCGCGCCGAGCTTGGCCGCGCGCAGGATCGGACGCGTATAGTCGCGGAGCAAATCCTCGATCTCGGCGTCGCGGATCACCCCCGGAATCACTTGCGTCGCAGGCGCCTGAGCCAGGACGCTCTGCGCCTGAGCGAGCAGCATCGCCGCCGCGCCGACCATGGCAGTCGCGCGCCGGAAAGGCCGTGGCGAAGCGCCCGACGCTTCTCTCCCGCGATATGGCCTGCTAGCAGTGGAAATGGGCATGGATCTGCGGATCAAGCTAGGAGCGGGGCGGACAGGGGTCAATGCGAGCCTTTTCACGGATCGATAGCCCCGCGCGGCGCCAAACGGCGCGGGAAATAAGGCGGATACGGGGCGAATATGCGCGAACGGGTTAAGGCGGCCGCGAATATCGAAACGGCGCGCGCATTGCTCTCGCCCTCGCGCCGGAGCGACGTGCCGCCGTTCATGGTCATGGACGTGATGGCGGCGGCGGCACGAATCGAAGACGCCGGCGGCCACGTCGTGCACATGGAGGTGGGCCAGCCCGCGGCGCCGGCACCCGCCACGGCGATCGCGGCAGCTAGGCGTGCGCTCGATCATGGCCGCATCGGCTACACCGAGGCGCTCGGCATTCCTTCGCTGCGCAACCGCATCGCGCGCTACTACCGGGAGCAATATGGGATCGATCTCGATCCCGGCCGCGTCGTGGTGACGACCGGCTCGTCGGGCGGGTTCATTCTGGCCTTTCTCGCGCAGTTCGAGCCCGGCGACCGGGTGGCGGTGGCTTCTCCCGGCTATCCGCCCTACCGCAACATTCTGCTGGCGCTCGGCTGCGAGCCGGTGACGATCGAGATATCGGCGGCGACGCGCTGGGCGATCACCGTCGAGGCGTTGCTGGAGACGCACCGCAAGACGCCGCTCAAGGGAGTGATCGTCGCGAGCCCAGCCAATCCCACCGGCACCATGATCGTTGCCGATCATCTCGCGGCGCTGATCCGCGCCTGCGACGACGCCGGCATTCGCTTCATCTCCGACGAGATCTATCACGGCCTCGACTACACGTTTCCCGCGGAAACCGCGGCCAAGTTCTCCGAGCGCGCGCTGGTCATCAACTCGTTCTCGAAGTATTTCTGCATGACCGGCTGGCGCATCGGCTGGATGGTGGTGCCCGAGGCGCTGGTGCGTGCGGTGGACCGGCTGCAGCAGAATTTGGCCATCTCCGTGCCGACGCTCAGCCAAATCGCGGCCGAGGCCGCCTTCGACGGCCGCGACGAAATGGAAGCGGTGAAGCGTGGTTACGTGGAAAATCGAAAAATTCTGACGGAGGGTCTGCCGCGTGCGGGGCTGGACACCTTCCTGCCTGCCGACGGCGCCTTCTATCTCTATGCCGACGTCTCGCGCTTCACCAATGACAGCTTCGATTTCGCCAAGCGTATGCTGCAGGAAACCCACGTGGCGGCGACGCCGGGCCACGACTTCGACCTCGTGAACGGCAACCAGTTCATTCGCTTCTGTTAC
>JAABRB010000481.1 GCA_011391185.1 Betaproteobacteria bacterium | reverse complement strand
AGGCTAGCTGCCCGCGTTTTCGTTTTGCGGCCCCTCGACGCGGCCCAACCTTCGCCTTATGCCCCCGGCATGGGAAAGCCATGAACCGGCCGCGATCGAACGTCCCGCCCCGCACCCATAGCGCCGGCACCACCAGCGCCGCGCTCCTGCTTTCGCTCGCGCTCGCCGGCTGCGGGACCATCGGGGCCGGCATCGGCACCGAAGACGACGATCTGCGCGCCGCCGCGCCGACCAATATCGCTTCGCTGTCCGACGTGGTCGCGCGCAACCCGAACGACCCGCAGGCCTACAACATGCGCGGCTCGGTCTTCGGCCGCGCCGGGCAATACAAGGAGGCGATCACCGACTTCGACCGCGCGATCCAGCTCGATCCGAACTACGCGCAGGCATTCGCCAACCGCGCGCTCGCTCACCAGGAGATGAAACGCGCCGATCTAGCGCTGGCCGATTACTCGCGCGCGATCCAGATCGATCCGAATTACGCCGCCGCCTATGTCGGCCGCGGAATTTTGCGCCGCCAGCAGGGCCAGGCGCAGCTGGCGCTCGGCGACTTCAACAAGGCGATCCAGCTCAAGCCCGATCACGCGCAGGCCTATCACAATCGCGGCCTGATCTATCAGACGCAGGGCCTGCACAAGTTCGCCATCGACGAATTCACCACCGCCATCAATCTCACCGTCTCGGCGCCCGAACCCTATTACGCGCGCGCGATGAGCTACGTGGCGATCAACGACCACAAGCGCGCAATCGAAGACTTCGACGAGGCGCTGGAGAAAAATCCGCGACACCTCGAGGCCTGGGTTAACCGCGGCATCGCCTGGGAGCGGCTCGGCGACAAGGAGAAGGCCGCCGGCTCCTATGCGCGCGCGCTCAACATCAACCAGAACTACCAGCCGGCGGTCGCGGGCTTCCAGCGCGTCGGCGGCCGCTACGGGCAGACGTATCAGATCAACTAGTTCTGCAAGAACGCACGCACTTCGCGCAGCGCGCCCAGGGGGTCGAGGTTCACATGATCGCCCGCGGGAAAGCGCACGAAACGCTTTTCCGAGCGGATCAACGCGTAGAGCCGCTCACCGAAACGGATGGGGACGATGGTGTCGCGCTCGCCGTGCAGCACCAGCACCGGCGCCCGCACCAAGCCGATACGCTCGTCGGAACGGAACTGGTCCTTCATGAACAACCGCACCGGCACGAAGAAATAGGTCGCGGCGCCGATGTCGGCGGCCGAGGTGAAGGGCGATTCCAGAACGACGCGGCCGACCGGCTGCTCGGCGGCAATGGCGACGGCGACGGCGGTGCCGAGCGACTCGCCGAACACGGCGATGCGCCCGGCCGGATAGCGCGCGGCGGCGAAGTCATAGGCCGCGCGCGCGTCGGCGAGGATGCCCTCCTCGCTCGGGCTACCGGTCGAGCCGCCATAGCCGCGATAGGAAAGCGCCACCAGGCCGGTGCCGTCCGCGGTGAGCGCCCGGAAACGGTTGGCGCGATAGGAAAGCGAGCCGCCATTGCCGTGGAAATAGAGCACCACCGGCTTATCGCCGCGCGGCGGCACGTGCCAGACGATGACCTTGGCGCCGTCAGCGCTCGCCAGCACTTCCTCGACGGCCTGCGGCAATCCGGCGTCGGCCGGGAGTGTGCGTGCGCGATCGGGGAAGTACATCAGCGCGCGCTGGCCGAAATAGAGCAACGCGCAGATCGCGCCGTAAGCCAGCAGCGCGATGATGATGATCGATTTCAACAGCGCCATGACTTGTGATAGCACGGCGGCCCGCGTCGAACCCTCTCAACCCGAGCCATTCGCTTGCGCACCACCCGCTGGGGCATCGTCTTCGCCCTGATCTTCGCCGGTACGATCGCCTCCGGCCAGATCGGCAAGGCCGCCGTCGCCTTGCCGCTCATCCAGCGCGAGCTCGGCCTTGGCCTGTTCGCCGCGTCATGGGTGATCGCCATGTACGCCATCCTAGGCTCGATCGCGGGATTTCCCGCCGGGGCGATTGTGTCGATGCTGTCGAACCGCGCGGCGCTTGCCGGCGGGCTCGCGGTGATCGGCATCGGTAGCCTCGCCGGCGCCGCGGCGCAAAGCGGCGCGTTTCTGATTGCGACGCGCGCGCTGGAGAGCTTCGGCTTCCTCGCTGTCGCGGTTGCGATCCCGGCGCTGCTGCGCGCCGCGTCGCGCGAAAAGGACAGCGACCTCGTGTTTTCCTTCTGGGGCACGTACATGCCAGCCGGCTCGGCATTCATGATGCTGGTGGGGGCCCAGCTCGACTGGCAGGCGCTGTGGATCGTCAACGGCGTGCTCGCACTGGCCTACGCGCCGGCGATCCTGTGGCTAGCGCCACTGGCCACGCCGCCGGTGCGCACGCGCGGCCACATGCGCGGCAACGTGGCGATCGTGCTCACCTCGCCGGGGCCGTTACTTCTTGCCGTGGCCTTCGGGGTCTATGCCTTTCAGTACTTCGCCATCATCGGCCTGCTTCCCACGCTGCTCGTGGACCGCATGGGCCTGTCGACGGCGGCCGCCGGCACCATCAGCGCCGTGGCGGTGATCTGCAACGGGATCGGCAACCTGCTCGCCGGCGGCCTGATGCGCGTCGGCGCGCCGCTGTGGGCGGTGGTGGCGGGCGGATTCCTGTTCGCCGGTGTCGCTTCCTTCGGCATGTTCGCGGAATCCGCGCCCGTCGCCTTGGTGGCGGTGACCGCCTGCGCGATCCTGGTCGTAACCGGGCTCACCCCCGCATCGCTGTTCGCGGCGGCGCCGCGCGTCGCCAAAAATGCGCACCTTCTGACCATCGCGCTCGGGCTGATCACGCAGGCGAGCAACATCGGCCAATTGCTCGGCGCGCCGGCCATGGCGGCGTGGGTGGAGCGCTTCGGTTGGGGCTACGCGCCGGCCGTAATCGTCGCCACCACATTGGCCGGGATCGCGATTGCGGCCGGGCTGCGGGCGGTCTTGCAGAAGCGGCGCTAGAGCATTCGCCCCGGCAAGCAGCCCGCTAAGCGCACGGTCACCGCCGCCGTTACCACAACTGACCGAAGGCCATGCGGTCAGTGCGCCAGCGACTTGACGATGTCCTC
>JAABRB010000480.1 GCA_011391185.1 Betaproteobacteria bacterium | reverse complement strand
GCCCATCGGTCCCAGCACACTCTCGACCGAAGCGCAGCCCGCGACCGTGAGGCCGGCGAGCAGAATGGCGAAGCCCGGCCGTAATGGCATTATCCGCCGTGTCGATGAATGCCGCATGACATCAATCCCTCCCGCCCCATTACCGGAATTTATAGCAGTGTCCCTCGCCGCGCGCGACCCGTTCAACGGCCGGCTGGCGCAATGCCCTGGGGCCGTCCGACCAGCATTACCAATAGCCGGTCGCCGGCGAGAAACCGCTTGGCGGCCCGCCGCACATCCTCGGCGGTTACCGCCGCGACCAGGCCGTTGCGCCGGTCGATATAGTCGATGCCGAGGCCTTCCAGCTGAATTTCCAGCAATTGACCCGCGATCTTGCCGGAGGTATCGAACCGCAGCGCATAGGAGCCGACCAGGAAGCTCTTGGCCTTCGCCAGCTCATCGTCGGTCGGCCCTTCGGCGGCGATGCGTCTGATCTCCTCGGTAATGACCGCAAGCGATTCGGCCGCCCGGTCGTTCCGGGTGGATACGCTGCCCATGAACAGCCCGGCATGGTCGAGCGGCGCTAGATAGGAGTGGACCGAATAGGCTAGTCCGCGCTTTTCCCGTATCTCGCGATAGAGCCGCGAAGCGAAGCTGCCGCCGCCAAGCACGTGATTGAGCACATAGGCGGGGATGAAGTCGGGGTCCGAGCGCTTGAGCCCGACGCCGCCGAAGGTGATCGCAGTCTGCGGCACGTCGAGATCGATGATCTCGCGCGAGCCGAGCCCCTGCGGCGCCACTTCGGCGATCGTCGTGAGCTTCGGTTCCGCGGGCAAGGCGCCGAACGCCTTGTCGATCAACGCGGCGAGTGCGGCCGCGTCGATCGCGCCGACCACGGCGATCTTCAAGGTCGAGCGCGCCAGCACCTGGCCCGCATAGCGCTTGAGATCCTCGATACTGATCTTCGGCACCGAGTCGAGCGTGCCTTGCACCGGCCGTCCATAAGGATGGCCGGGGAAGGCGCGGGCGAACCAGCGCCGCGACACGATATCGCCGGGGTTGGTCGACTGGCGCCGAAGCCCGGCGAGCATGCCGGCGCGCACGCGCTCGACCGCGTCGGCGTCGAACCGCGGCGCGGTGAGCGCCAGCCGCAACAGCTCGAATGCCTCGTCGCGATTTTCCGAAAGCGTCCTGACCGAACCGCGCAGCGTGTCGCGCGCGGCGCTGAAGCCGAGGCTGATGGCGCGCGCCTCCAGGCGCTCATGGAATGCGCGCGCGTCGAGATCGCCGGCGCCTTCGTCGAGCAGCGCAGCCGCGAAACTGGCGACCCCGGGCTTGTCCTCGGGATCCTGATTGGCGCCGCCCTTGATGCCGAACTGCAGCGACAGCATCGGCAACGTGTCGTCGCGCACCAGCCAGGCTTCGATCCCGGCCGGCGTCACGATGCGTTCGATCTTGGCCGCGCGCGAGGCGTCGGGGGCGGCGGAAACCAGGGCTAGGCTCATGGTTGCGAGGACCAGGCGGCGGATCACGAGCGCTTCTCCGGCGCGGCCGGCGTCTTGATGAGATGACCGGTCACGGCGCGCCGCAGGTCGAGATAGTTCTTCGCCGCGCCGCGCACTTCTTCTGCGGTCACTGCGCGGATGCGATCGGGCCAGGTCTTCACGCTTTCGACGGAAAGACCGACGGTCAGCGTAGCGCCGTAGATGCGCGCGAGCGTCGCCTGGCTGTCCTGCGAGTAGATCGTATCGGCGATCAGCCGGGTCTTGGTTCGCGCCAGCTCTTCATCGGTCACGCCGTTGGCCGCGACCTCGACGATGACGGCGTCGGCGGCTTTCTCGAGATCGTCGAGCGAAACCCCCGGACGCGGTGAAGCGTAAATGCCGAAGCGCGTCGCGTCGATGGCCGTGCCCTGGTACCAGGCGCCGGCATTGGCGGCGATCCCCTTCTCGACCACGAGCGTCCGATAGAGCCGGCTGGTGGAGCCGTTGCCGAGAATCTGGCTCAGCACTTCGAGCGCCTCGCCTTCGCCCGGTTTGGCCGTGCGATACGACGGCACCAGATACGAACGGCTCAGGCTCGGCTGCGCCACGCGCGCGTCGGCGAGCACCACGCGCCGGTGCGCCAGCGGGTTCGGCTCGAGCGGCCGCATGCGCGGCTTGATTTGCGGCTGCCGTGCCAACTTGCCGTAGGTCTTGTCGACGAGCGTCCGCACTTCGTCGGCGCCGACGTCGCCGGAAATCACCAGCACCGCGTTGTTCGGCGCGTAGTGCCGGCGATAGAACGCGATCGCGTCGTCGCGATTGAGCTGGCGGATCTCGTGCTCCCAGCCGATCACCGGCCGGCCATAGGGATGATTGACGAACAGCGCGGCCTGCGCCGCCTCGGAGAGTTGCGCGCCCGGATCGTTGTCGGTGCGGCTGCGGCGCTCCTCCAGCACGACCTCGCGCTCCGGCAGCACGTTCGCTTCGGTGAGCACCAGACCGGTCATGCGATCGGCTTCGAATTCCATCAGCGTACCCAAATGCTCGCGCGCGACGCGCTGGAAATAGGCGGTGTAATCGGGCCCGGTGAACGCGTTCTCCTGTCCGCCGATGGCGGCGACGACCTGGGAGAATTTGCCGCCCGGATTTTTGGCCGTGCCCTTGAACATCAGGTGTTCGAGGAAATGCGCGATCCCCGACTTGCCCTGCTCTTCGTCGGCGGAGCCGACGCGGTACCAGATCATGTGGGTGACCACCGGCGCGCGGCGGTCGGGGATCACGACCACTTCGAGGCCGTTGCCGAGCACGAAGCGGGTGATATCGGGCCCGGCCGCCGATGCGGGCGGTATGGCGATCGTGGCGGTTCCGGCGATGGCGAGCGCGGCAATGGTCTGCATCAATAGCCTTGGCACGGGATTCAGAATCTCCGGCGCGAATTGCGCCCTGGTGCGGTTCTCTGGTCGCAAGGCCGGCGTGTAGTGTCCCGACGCACGACGCGTGTCGGAGCGAGAATGAGCAAGCGGCTCACTGCTTCGTCTTGTCTCCATCCGCCAGCTGCTTATCCATCACATTGCGAGGCGCGGTGGACGGCTTGTCCTTCGAGACCACGCCATAG
>JAABRB010000479.1 GCA_011391185.1 Betaproteobacteria bacterium | reverse complement strand
TGACGACACGGGCGCCGTCTTCCGGCAGCTTAATGACGATGCGCTCGACGTTGTCGGCGGAGAGCTGGTGCTCGCGGTGGAGCTGCAGGAACGCAGCAAGCGCGGCCTGGATCGGATAGCCGACGGAGTAGGGCTTGATCGCGGTCTCGGTGACGAAAAAGCGGCTGCCCAGGCCGGCAATCATCTCCTCCGGCTGCGGCGCGGTGGACAGGGCGATCAGCACGTTGTGCTCGCCGTCCAGCACGTCCCAGACCCCGCTGAAGTCCATCTGCGCCATCACGGCCGCGGTGACGCCGTTGCGGGCGCCCATGCCGGAGAAGTCGAAAGCTTTCTCGACGTGCTCGGCGTCGCGGACCCAGCTCCACACGCCCGAAACCTGCTGGGCGGCGTAGGAGAGCGCGTGGCGCATGCCCTTTTCGTCCAGCCGGGCCAGCGACGCCGCGGCGCCCACGGCGCCGAACGTGGAGCTGGTGCCTTCGGCGCTGCGGTGGCTGCCGCGCACGAGATCCGGCCCGAGCGCCAGCAGCAGGCGGCAGCAAAGGTCGTATCCGAGCGCGACGCCATTGAGAAGCTCAATTCCCGAGCGGCCCTCGCGCTCGCCCATCGCCAGCGCCGCAGGCACGACGGAGCAGCCGGGATGGGCCTTCGTCACCGGTTCGAAATCGTCGGTCTCGTCGGCGTGGCCGAACATGCCGTTGACCAGCGCGGCGTTGATGGCCGAGGTTCTGATATCGGTGGTAAGGACGGATGCTTCCGCGGTCCCGCCCTGCGCTCGCGCGAAACGGATCGCCATCTCGCCAGGCTTGAGATGCGCGCCGGACACCATCGCCGCCAGCGAGTCGAGGATGCGATGCTTGCCTTCCCTGGCCACTTGCGGCGGCAGTGCGCGCTGCCGCGCCTCCGCCATGTAGCGCGCCAGCTGGCCGGTGATATCGGTCGCAGACATTTCCGAATTCTCCTCTGGTAATCGCGCGGTTCAAAACGGACAGCCCCCGTTTTTCCCTCGAAGTATCGCGCCAAACCCAGGCCGCGACAAATGCGCGTACGCCCGTTTGGAGGGATGAGGGATGAGGCAGATGGAAAATGCAAAAGGTCCGCCGGGCGGGAAACCTGCCTGCCGGAATCTACGCGATGAGTTGCTGCACCACCTGGTCAATGTAGCGCAGGGTGAGTGCCTTCATTTCCTCGGGCTGGAGGTTGCTGATCGGGTGGGGCAGTTCCACGTACGGGTGCCCCTCCATGCCCTTGCCCTTGAACTGAAACACCGCTGCGCTGCGGAACGCCTGGGTGATGATCACCGTCGCCGGGATCCCGCGTTTCTCGAACTCCACCGTGTCGTGCACACTGCACAACGTGCAGGATCCTCACCCGCCGACGGCCGCGATCGCGACCTGGACCTCCTGCGCCAGCTGGTCGATGATGGCCGGGGCCGCCGGCTTGGAATAGTGTTCCTTGGCGAGCAGGATCACTTTCGCCGCGCCGTGCTGCTCGCGCAGCGCCTGGCCGATGGTTTCCAGGATCAGGGCGCCCTGTTCCTTGGTGTTGTCGAGCAGGCCCACGACCTTGCCGGCGAGGTCCATCGGGCGCGGCGCCAGCGCGACTTTCGCCTTGCCGCCGCCAGCGGTGGGATCGATGAATTTCGATTTGTTCATAGGCTCCTTCGTCGCGGTTCAATGATAAGGGAAAAGGGATAGGAGTTATCTTACTTCCCGCGCTTACGCGGGAACCTTATCACCTATCACCTATCACTCATTACGGCTCGTACGAGCCGTGAACCGAGCGGCTGCCGCCGCTCCAGCCGTGGCACAGGGCGGTGCAGGGGCCCCAGCCGCCGGCGACGATGAGGTGCAGGTCGCGCGGGTCCTTGATCGCCGGAATGAAACAGTCGTCATCGTCAGGATTCACCTGGATGGGGAATCCCAGCGCTCGCTCGCGACGCCAGTTGCCCCCGCCCTTCAGGTCGCGCACGCGACGGCCGGCGATCTCGCACAGCGCCCGGTGCACGTCGGCGCGGCTCATGCCCGCTCGCGCGCAGATGTCCGCATGCTGCGGCCCCATCGCCACCACCATATCGGAGCGCGCGTGCATGTTCCACGAGCCCATCGCCACCATCGAGTCGGCGATGCCGGTGAGCAGTCGCTGCGGCTCCTGGCTGACGTCGTCGAAGCACAGCCGCGGGCTTTCCACCATCGCGCAGGTAATCACGTCGTCTTTCTTCGTGTAGCCTCTCGACACCGCGATCGTCTCCCACGGGCTGCGTTCCACGTTCTCGGTGAGGCACGCGGTATAGCGCAGCGGCGTCGCGAATATGGTGGCGGATCCGATTCCCGCCACGCCGCCGCCGAGATTCAGCAGCATCAGCCGGATTGCGCGACCGATAGTGGCGTTGGCGCGAAAGCTCGGCCCGAAGCAGCCGTTGCCGCCATGCAGCCCGATCTTGCTCGCATAAGGGCCGTTCACGATCATGAGCGGCGCCACGCCGTGCATCGTGCCCTGCACGCCGTTCAGATTGAATTCATCGTGCAGCATGAGCGCGAGCCCGCCCAGCACCACCGGCAGGTACTCCGGCTTGCAGCCCGCCATCAGCGCGTGGACCGCGACGGTGCGCACGGTCGCCGGTTCCATCGCCGGCGGGATATTGCCGACCAGCTCGTCCGGATCGCGCCGCGTGCCGCGCAGCATCGCCGCGACCCGCTCTTCGGTCGGCGTGACCATCGGCAGCCCGTCCGACCACGATTTCTCGAAGAAAAACTCGAACTCGTCGACTTCTTCCGCACCCGCGGGATCTTTCTTACTCATCACCCATCACCCATCACCCATCACCCATCACACTTCATAAATGCCGTGAACCGCGCGGCTGCCACCGCCCCAGCCGTGGCATACCGCCGTCAGCGGGCCCCAGCCACCCGCGACGATGAGATGCAGGTCGCGCGGATCCTTGATGGCCGGAACAAAGCAGTCGTCGTCGTCGGGATTGACGTTGATCTTGAGCGCGCGCTCCCGGCGCCAGTTGCCGCCGCCCTTGAGGTCGCGCACCCGGCGCCCGGCGATCTCGCACAGCGTTCGATGCGCGTCGGCC
>JAABRB010000050.1 GCA_011391185.1 Betaproteobacteria bacterium | reverse complement strand
CGTGGTCGATGATCGTGGCGGCGATGCCGCGGCCTTGCAGCAGGCGGGCGACGATCTGGCCGAACCGCCCGAAGCCGGCCACGATCACCGGATGCTGTTCCTCGATCGTGTCGGCGGCCCGCTCCGGTCCGCGCGCAAGGCGCGGTGCGACGAATCGTTCGTAGACGAACAGAACGAGCGGCGTCGTCAGCATGGAGGCCGTCACGGACGCGGTGAGCAGATCGACGGTCTCGCGCGGCAGGATGTTCTGCGTCCCCGCGGCGCCGAACACGACGAAGGCGAATTCGCCCGCCTGGGAAAGCAGCAGCGCGAACCGGATCGCGTCGCGTCCACCGACGCCGAACACTCGCGCCAGCGGGAACAGCAGGACGATCTTCAGTGCCACCACGCCGAGCGCGAGTCCGATGACGACCTCCGGCGCACGGGCAAAGAGCCCGACGTCGACGGACATCCCGACCGCGATAAAGAAGAGTCCCAACAGCAGACCCTTGAAGGGCTCGATGTCGAGCTCGAGCTCGTGGCGGTACTCCGAATCCGCGAGCAGGACGCCGGCCAGGAACGTGCCAAGCGCCATCGAAAGTCCCACCCAGTGCACGAGTGTCGCGGTTCCCAGCACCAGGAGCAGCGAGAAGGCGATGAAGATCTCGCCCAACCGGGTGTTCGCGATGTAACGGAGCACCGGCCGCAGCAAAGTGTGCCCGACGAAGATGACCGCGGCGATGACGCCGATCGCCTTGCCCGCCGCGAGAAAATCGAAATCGGCGCCCGTTGCGCCAGGCGCGAGCAATGCGAGGACCATGAGAAGGGGAATCACCGCGAGGTCCTGCGCGAGCAGCACAGCGAAGGAGGATTGTCCGGGAGGCGTCGGCAGGAGGTTCTTCTCCGCGAGCGTGGCCAGGACGATCGCCGTCGAGGACATGGCGAAACCCATTCCGGCCACGATGCCGACCGTGATGCTCTGGCCAAGCCAGCAGGCGATGACTGCGACAGCGAGAATCGTCACGGCGATCTGCGCGCCGCCCAGCCCGAAAACCGGTTTGCGCATGCTCCAGAGCCGGCGCGGATCGAGCTCCAGCCCGACGAGGAAGAGCAGCAGTGCGACGCCGATCTCCGCGAAGTGCAGGATGGCGTCTACGTCGGAGATGAGCTTCAGGCCCCACGGCCCGATGATGATGCCGGCCACCAGGAATCCCAGCACCGAACCGAGGCCGAGACGCTTGAACACCGGGACGATGATCACCGCGGCTGCGAGGTAGACGAGCATCTGGGAAAGAAAGCTCTCGCCCATACTCAATCCTTCCCGGGGATCGTGTGGAACGGTGCGGGCAGCTCGCCGCGATGAATCGCGTCCAGGAGCGCACGGTAGCGACCGGCCTGCGCCGCGATCGCGCTGTCTTCGCTTACCCGCGAGTCATTGGTAATGAACGGCGGCAGAACCAGCATGCCGCAGTAGTGCGCCATTTGCTCGAAGGGGCGCAGCAACTCCGGAACGGTGAAGTGCGCCTTTCCGCCGTGAAGGTAGGACTCTGAGTGGCCACCTGTGCTCACCGCCTGCATGAAGCGCTTGCCGTGCAGCTTGTCGCCGCCATCACCATAGGCCCAGCCGTTCTCGAGCACGCTGTCCTCCCACTCCTTCACGATCGCCGGCGCGCTGTACCACTGCATCGGGTGCTGGAACACGAGCACGTCGTGCTCCAGCAGCAGCCGCTGCTCGCGCCGTACGTCGATGAAGAGATCCGGATAGCAGTCGTAGAGATCGTGCACCGTCACACCGGGCGCGCCCTCTATGGCGGCGCGCAACGCGCGGTTGGTGCGCGAGACGTCGTGATTGGGGTGAGCGTAGAGCACCAGTATGCGAAGGTTGGCCGTCATGGGTCGTCCAGCCGAAAGCGAAGGACGAATCTAGCATGTAGGGCGTGTGCACCACCCCGGCTGCTTCGCAGCCACCCCGCCTCGGAGAGGAGGGGAAAAAGCATTCATCCCCTCCTTCTCAAGGAGGGGTGTCGCGCGCAGCGTGACGGGGTGGTTCGGCACCCGAGACGGTACCCTCACGCTTGCGCAGAGCGTTTTCGAGCGTTCGCCGGCAGCCTGATAGGATCAGGCCACGACTCTCACCCGAGCGAACCACCCCGATGAAGGAAACGGCTTTCCACGGCGTTTTTCCTTACCTCGTCTCCCCGATCGATGCGTCGGGCGAGGTCATGGCCGATGTCTTGACACGGCTCTGCAACGACCTCATCGATGCCGGCGTGCACGGCCTGACACCGCTCGGGTCGACCGGCGAGTTCGCGTATCTGTCGTGGGCGCAAAAGCGCCGGATCGTGGAGGTCGTGGTCGAGGCGGCGAAGGGCCGCGTGCCGGTCGTCGCGGGCGTCGCCGCCACAACGAACGCGGACGCCGTGTTTCAGGCGCGTGAGATGCAACGGCTCGGCTGCGACGGCATTCTCGCCATACTCGAGGCGTACTTTCCGGTTCCGGACGATGGCGTCTTCGAATACTTCAAGGGGCTCGCGGAGGCCGTGTCGCTGCCCGTGGTCCTCTACACGAACCCGAACTTTCAGCGCTCGGATCTCAGCCTGCCGGTCATCGACCGGCTGAGCCGCGTCCCGAACATCGGCTACATCAAGGACGCCTCATTCAATACCGGGCGGCTGCTCTCGATCATCAACCGGGTCGGGAACCGGATGAAGGTCTTCTCGGCTTCGGCGCACATTCCCGCGTGCGTGATGCTGATTGGCGGCGTCGGCTGGATGGCCGGGCCCGCGTGCCTCGTGCCCCGGCAGAGCGTCACGCTCTACGACCTGTGCCGGCGCGGAGCCTGGGACGAGGCGATGCCGCTGCAGCGCCGGCTCTGGGACCTCAACCAGGCGTTCGCGAAGCACAACCTCGCGGCCTGCATCAAGGGCGGCCTGCAGCTTCAGGGTTACGACGTGGGCACGCCGCTGCCGCCGCAGGCCGCGCTCGCGGCGGAAGGAATAGAGGAAGTACGCCGATCGCTCGCGGGCGTCGGCGCGCTTTGAAATGGCCGCGATTTCGCAATAATTACCAGGGGAGGACTTCATGCGGGACGAGCTGTTCGAAAAAGGCGTGCAGATCCGGCGCGAGCTCTTCGGCGCCGAGTTGGGCGAAAAGCACATCAAGGAGGCCACCGACTTCACCCGCGGCTTTCAGGACATCGTCACGCGTTACTGCTTTGCCGAGGTGTGGGGGAACGAGGATTTGCCGCGCCGCCTGCGCAGTATTGCGACGCTTTCGATGGTGGTGGCGATGGGCAAGACGACTGAGATCAAGATCCACGTGCGAGCCGCGCTCACCAATGGCGTCACGCAGGAGGAAATCCGCGGCATCCTGCTCAACGCGATGATCTACTGTGGCGTGCCGGCCGCCATGGAAGGCATCCGTTGCGCACGCGAGACGTTCGCGGAGCTGGGCATCGCGGAATAGGAGGTCATCGTGCAGAGCACGCTCAATGTGGGATTCGTCGGCCTCGGAAACATGGGCTGGCCGATGGCGCGGAACGTGGCGAAGGCGGGCTTTTCGCTCACCGTGCGCGACGCCGATGCAGAGCGCCAGCGGCGCTTCGCGGACGAACACGGCTGCCGCGCTGCAGACGAGCCGGCGGCATTCCGCGAAGCGGACGTGATCATCACGATGCTACCCACCGGACGAACTGTTCGAGAGGTGATGCGGGAATGGGGCGGTGGACTCGGTCATACGCTTGCGCGCGGATCGATCGTCGTCGACATGAGCTCGTCCGATCCGACCGGGACGCGTGAGCTCGCCCAATCGCTCGCCCGCGCCAGCGTGGCCTTGGTCGACGCACCGGTGTCCGGCGGCGTTCCGAAAGCGGAGGCTGGGACGCTCGCGATCATGGTCGGCGGCGACGACGCGGCCGCGATCGCGCGCGTGCGGCCGCTCCTCGAATCGATGGGACAGAAGCTTTTTCTCACCGGACCCGTCGGCTCGGGCCACGCGATGAAAGCACTCAACAACTACGTCGCCGCAGCCGGTTTTACCGCAGGCGCCGAGGCCCTGATCGTCGGTCGCAAGTTCGGCCTCGACCCGGCGACCATGGTCGACATCCTCAACGCATCGACCGGCCGCAACTTCAGCACCGAGTACACGCTCAAGGAACATGTCGTGCCAGGCAAGTTCGCGACCGGCTTCGCGCTCGGCCTGCTTGCCAAGGACGTGGGCATCGCCGCGGATCTCGCTCGGGCGATCGGTATCGATGCACCTGTGTGCCAATTGCTGAACGAGATGTGGGTCGACGCCGCGAGCGCGCTTGGCGGCAGCCTGGATCACTCCGTCGCGATCAAGCGCTGGGCGGCGGCAAACGGCGTGGCGCTCGGAGCACCCCCGCCTTCGGGCTGAAGGCGCTCAGCCCCCCGCCTCAGGCGCTGCCCGTTTTCGGGATGAACTTGAGGGCGACGCCGTTGTTGCACCAGCGCTTGCCGGTGGGCGGCGGACCGTCATCGAACACGTGGCCCTGGTGACCGCCGCACCGGGCGCAGTGATATTCGGTGCGCGGCAGGACGATCTTGTAGTCGGTCTTGGTGGCGACGCCGCCGGGGATGTTCGTGAAGAAGCTCGGCCATCCGGTATGACTCTCGTACTTCATTGCGGAAGTGAAGAGCGGCAGGCCGCATCCCGCGCAGGCAAATACGCCCGGGCGCTTCTCGCCGTTGAGCGCGCTGGTACCGGCGCGCTCGGTGCCTTCCTCGCGCAGTACGTGGTACTGCTTGGCGTCGAGCCGTTTGCGCCATTCTTCCGCGGACAGCTTGAGCGGCTCCGAGGGCAGGGGAACCTGGGCGTTTG
Organism: Betaproteobacteria bacterium; assembly: GCA_011391185.1. The sequence goes on along the minus strand of JAABRB010000050.1, from coordinate 9,704 downwards.
CCGCGAGCAGCATCTTCCACTCCTTCTGCAGCACCTCCACTCCCTTCATGTCGGTCGGCGGCGCGGCGCGGCCAACGCCTGGCAACACCGCCCATGCTCCGGTTGCGAGCAGCGCTTGCAGGATGTTCCGTCGTCTCATGAGTGTCTCCTTGCGGGCCGTTGCAATCTTCGCCCCTACGCCGCCCTGCTACGGATCGAAGCGTCCGGTGGATGCAACAGCTTGACGCGTGCTCAGGCGATCCCGACGCGATTCCGCAGCAAACCGATCTTCTCGAGTTCGCATTCGATCGCATCCCCCGGCCGCAGATAGCCTTTTGCGGCGACCAGGGTCTCCGATCCGTCGCCGCCGACCCACTTGCCGCCGAGCTCCGGGTCGACCGACCAGGCAGTGCCCCCCGGCGTCCCGGTGATGATCACCATACCGGGGCGCAGCGTCAGGTTGATCGAGAAGAAGTGAATGAGCTCGGCGCACGACCAGATCATGTTTCCGGTCGAGGACGATTGACGGAGCTCGCCGTTGATGCGCGTGCGCAAACGCAATTTCTGCGGATCGCCGATCTCGTCCGCGGTAACGATCCAGGGTCCCATCGGCGCGGCCGTATCGAACACCTTGCCGCGGCCGAGCTCGTACCAGTGCGATCCGTCGGGTTTCCTGCGCACCTGGCGGTCGCGCGCCGTGACGTCGTTGACGATGGTGTAGCCGAACACGTGCTCCAGCGCGCGCTCCACCGGAATGTGCCGCCCGGCGGTGCCGATCACGATCGCGAGCTCGGTTTCCGCATCGAGCTTTCTGGTCAGCACTTCGTCGTAAACAATGGTGTCGCCCGGGCCGATCACGCAGTCCGCCGTCTTGACGAAGAACTCCGGCTCTTTCCCCGATATCGGTGCCGCGGCCTTTTCCTTGTTGTGATCGTGGTAGTTGCTCCCGCTGCACAGAATGGTCGAAGGCAGGAGCGGCGCGGCAAGCTGCACCGACGCCAGCGGCAGCCGGGTGCTCGCCGGCGCGTCGGCGATCAGGCGCTTTGCCCTGTCGCGGCCGGCATCGCCTGCCCGGATGAACGCCAGCGCACTTGTGAAATACGCGCGCTCCGGCGCATTTTCTGTCGGAAGCGCGGCCAGCGCGTCGATCACCGTGTCGCCAACGACGAATCCGAGCCGGATTTCGCTGCCCTGTCGATAAGTGGCTACTTTCACGTGCTTTCTCCGTTTCGGCACCGCGGCGGACGGATGGGACGCCGCCCGTGGCGCGATTTTGCGAGCGGCCGCGCGTCGCCAACCGCTTTATTTCGGACCGCCGGCATGCTATCACTCGTAAGGGCCGGGCTGCGGCAAGCGGCCGATACGGCATCCCACCACCGGCATCTTGACGCGTCCCGCCGGAACAAATTAGAGAACGCGTTCCCATCCCCAAGGAGGCAGCGTTATGAAGCTCTACTATCACCCGGTATCAACGACCAGCCGCATCGTGTGGCTCGGGGCCGAAGAATGCGGCCAGAAGTGCGATCTCCAGGCCGTCGATCTCATGACGGGCGAGCACATGAAGCCGCCCTACTCCGACATGAATCCGAGCCGCATGGTCCCGATGCTCGAGGACGGCGATTTCCGGCTCACCGAGAGCTCGGCGATCCTGAAGTACGTCGCCGAGAAATCGAAGTCGCCGGCGTACCCAACCGACCTGCAGGGTCGCGCGCGAGTAAACGAGATGATGGACTGGTTCAACAGCAACATCTACCGGGACCTTGCCTACGGTCTCGTCTACCCGCAGATCTTCCCGACCCACCAGCGGCCGAGCGAGGCGCTGCAGCAGGGAACGCTCGCCTGGCACAAGGAGCGCACCGAGAACTGGCTGAAGATCCTCGACGAGAAGCTCATCGGACCCAAGAAGCCCTACCTGACTGGCGACCGGATTTCGATCGCCGACTACCAGGGCGCCGAGATCATCGGGCTCGGCGACATCCTCCGTTGCGACTATTCGAAGTATCCGAACATCACGCGTTGGATGGGCAAGATGAAGACGCTGCCGAGCTGGGGGAAGGTGAACGAGGTGTTCTACGGCTTCGCGGGCTCGGTCAAGGACAAGCCGTTCGTGGCGGTTTGAATACGAAGGTGGTTTGGCGAGCGCCGTAACCACCCCGGCTGCTTCGCAGCCACCCCTCCTTGGAAAGGAGGGGAAAAAGCGTTAGACCCTCCCCTCCTTTTCAAGGAGGGGTGTCACGCGAAGCGTGACGGGGTGGTTGGTTTTTGATTCTCAAGCGGCGCGCGCGAAGAAGTCCGCGCACACATCCACCGCCCGATCGACCTGCGCAGCGCTCACGTCGAGGTGCGTGGCGAGCCGCGTGCGCGGCGCGACCAGCACGAGAATGCCTGCCTGGGCGAGATGCTTGGCCAGCGGTCCGACCCGCTCGGCAGGCACATGCACGAACACCATGTTGGTCTGCGGCGGCTCGACGCGCAGTGCGGGGATCTTCGCCAGCCCGGCGGCGAGGCGTTCGGCATTGGCATGGTCCTCCGCGAGCCGCGCGACGTGGTGCTCGAGCGCGTAGAGCCCCGCGGCCGCGAGGAATCCCGCCTGGCGCATCGCGCCACCCAGGATCTTGCGCGCACGTCTGGCGCGATTGATCAATTCGGAGCTGCCGACGAGCACGGTGCCAGCCGGCGTCCCCAGCCCTTTCGAGAGACAGACCGAAACGGTGTCGAAGCCCCGGCACAGATCTGCCACACGCACTCCGAGCTTCACCGACGCGTTGAAAATGCGCGCGCCGTCCAGATGAGCCGAGAGTCCGCGCCGCTTCGCCAGCGCGAGCGCCGCGTCGAAGTAGCTGCGCGGGATCGCCCGCCCGCCGATCGTGTTCTCGAGGGCAAGGAGGCGGGTGCGCGCAAAATGTGGATCGTCCGGTTTTATTGCCGCTTCCACTTCTGCGAGATCGAGCGTCCCGTCAGGCCGGTTCGTGAGCGGCTGCGGCTGGATGCTGCCGAGCACCGCGCCGCCGCCCGCCTCGAGTCGGTAGGTGTGCGCCTCCTGGCCGACAATGTACTCGTCGCCGCGCTGGCAGTGACTCATCAGCGCGGCGAGGTTAGATTGCGTGCCGGAAGGAAAGAAGAGCCCGGCCTCGAAACCGAGCAATTCGGCGGCATGGGCCTGCAGCCGGTTGACGGTCGGGTCGTCGCCCAACACGTCGTCGCCGAGCTCGGCCGCCATCATTGCCGCGCGCATTGCCGCGGTGGGTCGCGTCACGGTGTCGCTGCGAAGGTCGATCGGCTCGCGTTGCGGCATGGTGCTCTCGTTCCTCGCTCAGGCACGCCAGTGCGCGAACAGCGGGCCGTTCTCGCCGAAGACCGGATCGCGCGCCGGCAGCGGGACGCGTGCCACCGCCTCCACAACCTGCTCGGATCGGCCGGAACGCGCGAGCTTCGCGATGTTCATGTCGGCGCTCTGGCCTTCGGGATAGGCTCCGACGACGCCCAGACTCCCTCGCGAGTCGAGCTTCTTGTGGCCCATGCCCGCGGGGAGCACGACCACGTCGCCGGGCTTCGCGGTGATCGTCACGCCATCGTCGCCGCCGAACTGCACCGTCACTTCGCCACTGTACACACCGAGCACTTCGTGAGCGGTGGTGTGAAAGTGGTGAAAGGGATAGACGCCGTTGCGCCATGCCGCGGGCCAGCGGTTGGCATCGAACAGGCGCTCGAATGCGAGGGCCGGGTCCGCGCCGGAGATTTCGATAGCGGCCGGATACACGAGCAACGGCCATCTCAGATGATTCGGAATCGCGCCGCTCGGTCCCAGCAGATGGGCGATGACTTCGCGCGCGCTCATGTCCGGCCGCTTTCCCGCAGCGCGGCGGTGACGATGTCGTCCCGGCTGACGCCGAAGAACTTCCGCAGGCTGGCGCGGGTGTCGCTACGCCCGAAGCCGTCGGTGCCGAGCGCGCAGTAAGGCCGACCGGCGGGAACCCAGGGTCGAACGAGGTCCGCCACCGCGCTCACGTAGTCGCTTGCGGCAATGATCGGCCCCGAGTTGTCGGCGAGACAGCGATCGATCCAAGATTGCTGAACCACCCCGCCCGCGTCCGCGGGCACCCCTCCTTGGAAAGGAGGGGAAACTGACTCAACCATCCCGGTGCTTTGCGCCTCTCTTTCCCCGCCTCTTCGAGGAGGGGTGTCACGCGAAGCGTGACGGGGTGGTGTGCCGCGCTCGGAGAACCACCCCGCCGGGCGTTCGCCCGGCACCCCTCCTTGAAAAGGAGGGGAAACTGAATCAACCGCACTGCGCGCTTCGCGAACCGCGGCCGATGCCGTTCCCGAAGCGAGCATGCCGTCCCAGCGCAGCTCGGTCCAGCTCGTCACGCTCCACACGTCGGCGATGAGCTGGTGCTCGCGCTCGAGAATCGCCGCCGCCGCGAGGCACTCGCACAGGATCGTGCCGGAGCCGAGCAGCTGCACGTCACCGGTTCCCGTGCCATGAACGCGGTACATGCCACGCAGGATGCCCGCTTCCGCGCCGGCCGGCAGCGCAGCATGCGCGTAGTTCTCGTTCATCACGGTGACGTAATAGAAGACGTCTTCCTGCGCCGCCAGCATCCGGCGCGTGCCGTCCTGCAGGATCACCGCGAGTTCGTAGCCGAAGCACGGGTCATAGGCGCGGCACGTCACGATGGTCGAGGCCCAGAGCTGGCTCGTCCCGTCCTGGTGCTGCAGCCCCTCGCCCGAGAGCGTCGTGCGGCCCGCGGTGGCGCCGATCAGGAAGCCGCGCGCGCGCTGATCGGCTGCCGCATAGATGAGATCGGCGACGCGCTGGAATCCGAAGCACGAATAGAAAATGTAGAGCGGCAGCATCGGCACGCCATGGGTGCTGTAGCTCGTCGCGGCCGCGATCCACGAGCTAAGGGCGCCGGCCTCGCTGATTCCTTCCTCGAGAATCTGGCCGTCCTTCGCCTCCTTGTAGTAGAGCAGCTCGTCGCGATCCTCCGGCTCGTAGAGCTGGCCGGCCGATGAATAGATCGCCACCTGGCGGAAGAGCGTCTGCATGCCGAACGTGCGCGCCTCGTCCGCCACGATCGGAACGATGTGCTTGCCGACGCCCGGATCCCGAAGCAGTTGCGCGAGCAGCTGCACGAAGACCATCGTCGTGGACTGCTCGCGGTCATTTGTGCCTTCCAGGATCTTCGTGAAAGCGTCGAGCGACGGCACGGCAAGCGGTGGCGCTTCCGCCGAACGCGCCGGCAGAAAACCGCCGAGCGCCTCGCTGCGCTCGCGCAGATAACGCATCTCGAGGCTGTCGGACGCAGGCTTGTACAGTGCGAGATCGTGGACTTCCTGGTCGGTGATGGGCACCGCGAAACGGTCGCGGAATGCTTTCAGCGCATCGTCCTCGAGCTTTTTCTGCTGATGCGAGCCCATCCGCCCCTGGCCCCAGTGCCCCATGCCGAAGCCCTTCTTGGTCTGCGCCAGGATGACCGTCGGCTGGCCCTTGTGGTTCGCTGCGGCGTGATAACCGGCGTAGATCTTGATCGGATCGTGGCCACCGCGACGCAGGCGGTCGATGTCGTTGTCGGACAGATGCGCGACGATGGCCTGGAGCTCGGGGTACTTGTTGAAGAAGTGCTCGCGATTGAAGCGGCCATCCGTGGCGGCGTACTTCTGGAATTCACCGTCCACCGTTTCATGCAGGCGCCGGAGGATGACGCCATCCTCGTCGCGTGCGAAGAGCGGATCCCAGTCCGAGCCCCACAGCACCTTGATGACGTTCCAGCCCGCCCCCGCGAAGAGCCCTTCCAGCTCCTGGATGATCGATCCGTTGCCGCGCACCGGTCCGTCCAGGCGCTGCAGGTTGCAGTTGACGACGAAGATCAGGTTGTCGAGCCCCTCGCGGGCGGCGAGCGAGAGTCCGGCCAGCGACTCGGGCTCGTCCATTTCGCCGTCGCCGACGAACGCCCACACCTTGCGGCCGCGTGTTGCGAGGATGCCGCGATCCTCGAGGTAGCGCATGAAGCGCGCCTGGTAGATCGCCTGGATTGCACCCAGGCCCATCGAACCGGTCGGGAACTGCCAGAAGCCGGGCATGAGCCACGGATGGCAGTAGGAGGAAAGACCGCGACCGCCGGTCTCACGCCGGAAGTAAGCAAGGTGCTCCTCGGTGAGACGCCCTTCGAGAAACGCACGCGCGTACACGCCCGGCGCCGCATGCGGCTGGAAGAACACCAGATCCCCACCGCGTCCAGCGGGGGACCCCTTCCCTTCCCCCGTGGGATCGGGGGACCCCTTCCCTTCCCCCGTGGGCCCCGCCCGGAAGAAATGGTTGTACCCCACTTCGAAGAGGTCGGCGATCGACGCGTAGGTCGCGATGTGCCCCCCGAGCTCGGGATGATCGCGGTTCGCCCGCACCACCATTGCGAGCGCGTTCCAGCGCACCGCCGCGCTGATGCGATTCTCGACGTCGAGGTTGCCCGGATACTGCGGCTGATGGGCCAGCCCGATCGTGTTCGAGTAGGGCGTGTTCAGCACCGGCGGCATCGGGACGCGCCGCTGCCGGCCGCGATCGAGCAGCGCCCGCAGGATGAATGTCGCGCGCTCGGGTCCCTCAGCCGCGACGAGCGCGTCGAAGGCTTCCAGCCATTCCCGGGTTTCGTCCGGGTCGACGTCGGTCGGCGTGACGCGCGACCACGCCTGCGGGCTGATCGACCAGGAAGCCGGGTCGGAGATGTTGGTCATGCGGACTCCTTGCGTTTTCCCCGCCTCCCTGAGGAGGGGTGCCGCCGGAGGCGGCGGGGTGGTGTGCAGTCATGAATTGAACCACCCCGGCTGCTTTGCAGCCACCCCTCCTTGAAAAGGAGGGGAAAGTTCCTACTACATCAGCGCCGGCGTTTCGCTACCGCCCGCTTCCTCGGCTTCGCCCGGCCGGCCGTCACGGTCGCACGCTTGCGCTTCGCCGGCGCATTTTTCTTCGCGGCGGATTTGCGTTTCGCGGTCTTGAGATTCGCGGCGACGACATAATCCGGCGCACGGTAGATCCAGTCGAGCGCCTGGTTGTGTCCCTCCGGCGTACGGCCGCGGAAGTTGTCATTCCGCACGAGCCGCGCGACACCGTCGGCATGGAACATGTGCCCGAGCATCTCCGCGGAAAGCTGCACGCGCGCCGTGCGCACGAGCCGCAGCGCCTGATAGCGCTCGAACGCCGCCGCAAAGTCGCCGTCCGCCTGGTCGGCCGTCACGGCGAGGCACACCGCATCCTCCATCGCCATGCAGGCGCCCTGCGCCATGTACTGCAGCATCGGATGCGCCGCGTCGCCGAGCAGCGTGACGCTTCCCTGGGTCCAATTCTCGACCGGGGGCCGGTAGCGCAGCATCCAGCGGCGGAAGACTTTCGGCACCCGCATGATGCTCATCGGCTTCGCGCAGTTCTTGGCGAAAAGGGGCAGCACTTCCTCGGGCGGCGCCTCCTCGTTGTGCCCCGTCATGGTCGCATCACGCACCACGGTCGCCACGAGATTGAAGAGCTTCCAGCCGCGCAACGGATAATGGACGATGTGCGTGTTGGGGGCCGCCCACAGCGTGGCGGCCGGCCAGCGCATGTCCTTCGGCATGTCGTCGATGGAGAGCACCGCGCGGTAGCACATGTGGCCGGAAGCGGGCGGCTCGCCATCGCCCACGATCTGCTCGCGCACGACCGAGCGCAGGCCGTCGGCGCCGACGAGCGCCGCGGCCGCGATGCGCTCGCCGCCGTCCAGCTCGACCGCGACGCCGTCCGACTCGTTGTGAAAGCCCGTCACCCGGCTATGGGTGCGCAGTTCCACGAGGCCGCTCGTCCGGCAGCCCTCGAGCAGCGCGCCGTGTATGTCGGCCCGGTGGGTGACGGCGTACGGATTGCCGAAGTGGCGACGGAATCTGGCATCGATGGGAATGTCGATCACCTTCTCGCCCGACACGCCATCCATCATGAGGATCCGCTCGATGAAGACCGCGTCCTTCTTGACGAGCTTGCCGACACCGAGCGCGTCGAAGACGTGAAACGCGTTCGGACCGAGCTGGATCCCGGCGCCGAGCTCGCCGAACTCCTGCGCCTGCTCGAGCACGGTGACGCAGAATCCACGCTGCACGAGTCCGAGCGCGCAAGCGAGCCCGCCGATGCCTCCGCCCGCAATCACGACCGGCTTCTCGTTGCGTGGCGCGCGATTCATTCTCTTCCCCCTGGATGTGCGAAGCCCGATTATTCCCCATCGGGAGGCCGGGTCAAGTCGCGCGGAGTGAAACTTACGCGGCGGCGCGCAGCGCGCGCGGCACGAAGCGCTCCAGCAGTTCGAGGGTCTGACGCGCGAGCGGAGTCGTCGGCCGTTGTGCCGGGATCGCGAGCGCAAGCGTGCTCATCAGCCTGGGCTCGACGATCGGCCGCGTCACGAACGCGCGCCGCTGATTGTCGACGCGCACCCGGTTCGCGGGCAGGACCGCATGCCCGTACCCTTGGTGCACCAGGTCCAGCATCGCCGGCACGCCGTCGATCTCCAGCACCACGTTCGCCTCGAGCCCGAGATTCGCGAGTTGCGTGTCGACCTGCATGCGGAATGCATGTGGCCGGCTCGGGATGATCAGCGGATAGGCCGGTAGATCACGCAATCGGACGGAAGCGTGCGAGCGCGCCTTGCCACGCCGAGCCGGGCTGATGAGACAGAGCTGCTCCTCCATCAGCGGGGTGAGCGTCAGTGCCGGCGCTGCAACGGGGTTGTGCAGCACAGCGATATCGACGCGTCCCATGAGCAGCCACTCGGTCACATACGTCGTGAGCCCCTCGACCATGCCCAGCGTCGCCCGCGGGAAACGGGCCTGGAATTCCGCGACCAGCGGCACGGCCAGCATCTTTCCGATGGTCGGCGGAGCGCCCACGACGACGCGCCCGACCGGTGCGCCCCGCACTTCCTCGACCTCCTGCCGCGCGCGTTCGACCTGATGCAGGATGCCGCGTCCGTGCGCGAGGAGCCGCTTGCCCGCCTCGGTCGGACTCACGCCGCGGCCATTGCGATAGAGCAGGGTCTGCTCGAGCTCGACCTCGAGGCTGCGCACCTGGCGGCTCAACGCCGGCTGGGCGATCGAGAGCAGTGACGCCGCCTTGGTGAAGCTTCCGAGCTCCGCCACGTGCACGAAATACTCGATCTGCTTGAGATCCATTGCGCCGACGCGGCCGCTAGAGCGCCCGGGTGGTGTCGTCGAAGAGTTCGTCCACTTCCAGCCGTTTCGTCACGAGTCCCTGCTCGAACGCGTATTCGATGGCAAGCGCAAGACTCGGCCGCAGGGCCTCCACGCCGAATGGCAGCAAATCGATGCCGTCCGCGCGCACGGCAACACTCCGTCTCGCCTCCCGCAACAAGCGGTAGACCTCCCGGACGACATCGGGACTCGACTGCGAAAGCGACTCCGAAATGACTGCCAGGTGATTGATGGGCACGGCGCGGTTGCGCCGGCACCAGTCCCGGGCCGCAGACGCCGGGTCGGGAATAAGTGGCACGAGCGGCGAATCGACCGGAGGCGGCGCGCCGACCACCGCCGCATCGAGCTCCCCGTCGCGAAGCATCTCGAGAAGATCCTTGCCGGGCGGCGCACGCTCGGCCGCCGGCGGATCGCGATACTCGGCAAGGTGCGCGTCCTCGAAGGTCACCCACTGCACGCGATCGAGATCGACGCCGTGATCGTGCGCAAGAATTCCGCGTATCCAG
>JAABRB010000478.1 GCA_011391185.1 Betaproteobacteria bacterium | reverse complement strand
CCACCTGGTCGACGATCTTGAGTGCCTGGTCGAGGATTGCACTCATGTCCACGACCGTGAGGTTCGGGAAGCGCGCGATCAATCGATTCATCGAGTCGTGGGCGCCGGCGGGCAGATGGAAGCTCGTCAGATAGCTCGCCGGGCGGTCAACCAGCAGATTCGGCGTCGTGATCACGAAGAAATTGACGCGCAGCGAATCCCAGTTGAGCTTGCGGATGTTGGACACCAGGGCCTTGAACTCGCGCCCCGCGACTGACCAGGTGAGCGTGTCTCCCACGTTGATGCCGAGACTCTTCGCGATCCCCTGCTCCACGGAGAGGGCGCCCTCCCGCAAATCCTGTTCCTGAAACCAGCGCCCTGCCGTCACCTCGTTGTGGCCGGGCAGCGCTTCCATGAACGAAAGATTGAATTCGCGCTCGACCAGGCGCTGGGTGCGCTGATTCTCGTAGGTATCCGGGCTGACTGCGTCGCCGTTGATCGCCATGAGTCGCCCGCGGATCATCGGATAAGTCACCGGTGGCGGAAGACGCTCGGCGGCAAAAAACGCCGCGAGCGGCGCGCGCTGGTCGGGCTGGATGTTCAGGATGAACCGGTTTGGCGCGTCCGGAGGCGTCTTGGCCCGCCACGCCTCCAGCAGATCCGCGCGCGTGAACGTGAGCAGCAGAATCGCGGTGAGGCCGAGCGCGAGACCCACCACCTGGACCGTATTGGCGACGCTCCGACGGCGCAGACTCGCCAGTCCGTAGTGCCAGGACGCGCGCGCGCGCGTGCCGAGGTTCGCGATCACCTGGATGAGGAAATATCCCAGCAGCCCGGACACCACGAGTGCCGCGACGAATCCCCCTAGCACATATCCGGCGAGCTTCGCGCTGCCCGCCTGCCAGAAAATGAGGCCCGCGAAAGCGGCAAAGCCGACGCCGTACGCAACGAGCGCGCCCTGTCCGGGCGGCCCCGCGTCCCGCCGGAGCACGCGTAGCGCCGGGACATTCTTGAGCTGCAAAAGTGGGGGGACGGCAAAACCGAGCAGGATGACGATTCCGGTCCCGAAGCCCTGCAAGGCCGGAAGAATTGTCGGTGCAGGGAGCGGAACGACGAGCAGCCGACCCAACCAGTACTCGAGTGCGGCCTGCACGGCAAATCCCAGGGCGCAGCCGAGCGCACTTGCCATCACGCCGAGCGCCGCGAATTCCCAGGCGAAGAGCGAGACAAGCCGCCGTTGCGATGCGCCGAGGCATCGCATGACCGCGTAGCCATCGAGGTGGCGCCGTGTGTAACGACGCGTCGACAACGCGATCGCGACGGCAGCGAGGATGACGGCAAGCAGTGCCGTGAGCCCGATGAATTGCTCCGCGCGCTCGATCGTCGCACGTGCTTCGGGGCGCGCATTCTCCAGCGATTCGAGGCGTTCGCCGCGCTCCAGTCGCGGAAGGATCCACTGGTTGAGCGCGCCAATCGACGCGGAATCGCCAGCCGCAAGCAGATAGTAATACACGCGGCTCCCGGTCTGCACGAGCCCGGTCGCCGGAACGTCCGCCAGGTTCATGAGCACGCGCGGCGCCAGGTTGAAGAAGCTCGCGCCGCGGTCCGGCTCAACGGTCAGCACGGCCGCCACCTTCAACCGCGCATCGCCAAGCTCCATCGAATCGCCGACTTTCAGTCCGAGCAGGCTGAACAATCGCTCGTCCAGCCACACGGTGCCCGGATCCGGGCCGCGGTCCGCCGCCCGGTCGGCCATGTTCGGCGCGTCCGCAATCCGCATGCGGCCACGCAATGGATAGTTCCCGGTCACCGCCTTGATTCCGGCAAGGTGCGCGCCCTCGCCGTGGCGCGCCATGCTGATGAACCATGTCGCCTCGGCCTGGCGCAAGCGCCGCTTCGCGATCTCGTCGCGCAGGTTGTCGGACCACGGATGGTCGGACACCAGCAGCAGATCGCCGCCGAGCAGCTGATGGGCGTCCCGCACCAGCGCCTGGCGCACGCGATCGGCGAAGAACGCCACGCTCGTCACACTGGCCACCGCGATGATGAGTGCCGCTGCGAGCACCCGCAATTCGCCTGCCCGCCAGTCGCGGACGAGCATGCGAAGCGGCAACGCGGCGCGCCCGGCGGTTGCCATCACCCTTTCCCGGCGCCGTTCACGATTCGCCCGCCGGCAAGCCGGATGAGCCGCTTGCAGCGACGCGCGAGCATCTCGTCGTGCGTCACGAGCAGCAGGGTGGTGCCGTTCTCCGCATTGAGCTCGAACAGGAGGTCAATGATCGCCTCCCCGGTCGCCGCGTCGAGATTGCCGGTTGGTTCGTCGGCCAGCAGCAGCTTGGGCTGCACGACGAACGCCCGCGCCAGCGCGACACGCTGCTGCTCGCCGCCGGAAAGGGTCTTGGGATAATGCGTGAGACGCTCGGCCAGGCCCACGCGTTCCAGCATCGCGCGGGCCGCACGCTCCGAATCGCTCCGATTGGCGAGTTCGAGCGGCAATGACACGTTCTCGAGCGCGTTCAGCGCGGGCAATAGCTGAAAGGACTGGAACACGAATCCGAGCAGCCGCGCGCGCAGCCCGGCGCGACCATCCTCGTCGAGCGCGGAAAACTTCTCCCCGTCGATATGCACCGAGCCCGCGCTGGGCGTATCGAGTCCCGCAAGAAGACCGAGCAGCGTGGACTTGCCCGAACCCGATGCGCCGACCACGGCGACGGCTTCACCGGGCATGACCTCCACGTCAATATCCGTCAGAATCGTGAGGAGCGATCCGCCACTGCGGACGCTCTTGGACAGGCCGGTCGCACGGACGATCGGCGGAGGGGATGATTCGGTCATGCTCAGGAAGTTGATTCTATTGGTTCTTGCCGCGGCCTGGAGCCCGATCGCCGCCGCGGCCACGATACTTGTTTTCGGCGACAGCCTCTCGGCCGCATACGGCATCGGCGCCCGGGAGGGCTGGCCCACGCTTCTCGAGGAACGCCTGCGCCAGAAAGGCTTCGATTATAACGTTGCGAATGCGAGCATCAGCGGCGAGACGTCGAGCGGCGGCGCCCCCCGCATAGCCGATGCGGTCAAGCGGTCCCACCCTTCGATCGTGATCGT
>JAABRB010000477.1 GCA_011391185.1 Betaproteobacteria bacterium | reverse complement strand
GAGACGCTGACCGATCGCGAGGTCGACGTCGCGCACGGGCGCACCCTGCCACGGCCGCGTGGTGAAGGACACGCATTCGGGTTCGTCCACCGGCGGCTCATGCTCGATGCCGTGGTCCCCATCGTGCCGATAGCGGTCAACACCTACTACCCGCCCAATCAGCCCCGCCCTGGCCGCTGCCTGCGCGTGGGCCAGGCGATCCGGGCTGCGATCGAGAGCTGGCCGGGCGATGCGCGGGTCGGCGTCATCGCTTCGGGGGGGCTGAGCCATTTCACGGTGAACGAAGCGCTCGACCGCAGCGTCATGGACGCCTGCCGGGCAGGCGACGGCGCCCGGCTGGCGGCGATTCCGACCGCGCAGCTCAACTCCGGCAACTCGGAGATTCGCAATTGGATCGTGACCGCGGGCGCCGCGGAAGGACTGCGAACCCGGTGGCAGGAATACGAACCCTTCTATCGCACGCCAGCCGGGACGGGCTGCGCCATGGCGTTTGCCGAGTGGGGCTGAAGTCGCGATCGTGGCGCGATCATCACGCGCCCGCGCAGTCGCCTCGCTGTAACAGATTTTCACGATTCAGTCGTGCCACACCGTTGTCACAAAATTTCACGATTACGCCATGTCAATGTCATCCGTTTCGCCGCTACACTCGTTATAAGTTGAGCCGAGGCACGTGCAGTCGCCTCGAAATCGACCAACGACGTGGAACGCAGCATGGGAACCGACCGCTACGACGACGAGGCCTGCCCCAGCGACTGGGCGGAGTACAACATCGTGCCCGAGCTCAGGGCGCAGCCGGCGATTCTCTCGCCATTCGCGCGTCACGCAGTCTCAGCCATCGCGCGCAGGAACTCCGAAGCCGGCAGGGCCGGACCGGATCGCAAGCTCCACGACGTTCCGCTCGACGCGCTGGAATCGCCGGGCTGGCCGCCGGCGCTCCTGCGCTCGTAATCCGCCCGCCAGAAATCCGGAAAGTCTTCGAACCCCGCGGTACCATGCGGCTCCGCGGGGCAGGTCGCCGCGCGCGAACAGGGGGACCGGCATGAAAATCTGTGTGATCGGCGCGGGCGGCATGGGCAGCACCTATGGTGGCCTGCTCGCCCGCGCGGGACATGACGTCACGTTCGTCGACGCGTGGCAGGAACGCGTCGCGGCGATCAACCGGGACGGCGTATACCTGGATGGCGTGGCCGGCGAGCTGCGCATCCCGGCCCGGGCCGTGAGCGAGGCGCCCGCCGGACTCGGAGCCGACCTGGCGATGATCTGGACGGATGCGAACAATACGCGCCAAGCGGCGCAGACGGCGATCACCGCCCTGGCACCGGATGGGTTCGCGGTCACCCTTCAGAACGGGATCGGCAATGTCGAGACGCTGGTCGAAGTGCTGGGCAAGCCGCGTGTCGCAGCGGGCTCGAGCATGTGCAGCGCGGCGATGCACGGATCCGGTCACGCGAGCTTCACCCACCGCGCAATGACCTCCGTCGGTGAGCTGGACGGCAGCGCCTCCCCGCGCATCGAGGCACTGCGCGCGGCGCTCGCCGGGGCCGGCTTCGAGGTGCAGGTGCACTCGGACATCATGTCCCTGATCTGGACCAAGTTTGCGCTCAACTGCACGATCAACGCGCTCTGCGCGACGACCGGCCTCCGCCTCGGCGAGATCGCGCGCCTGCCGGCGATGGACCTGCTGCAGGACCGGGTGATCGACGAGGTGCTCGCGATTACTGCGGCGAAGGGCATCACGCTCACCAGCCCGGACTTCCGCAATTCGATCAAGCAGCACTGCTGGGACAAATTCAGCCGCCCCTCGATGCTGCAGCACATCGAGGCCGGCAAGCGCACCGAGATCGACGCGCTGAACGCACGCCTAGTCGAGGAAGGCCGCCGGCTGGGCGTACCCACGCCCTACAACGAAGCCGTGACCTGCCTGCTGAAAGGCGTCGAGTACAAGCGCCGCGAAGCGGCGGGGCGGACCGAAGCGGACTACGCCACACTCGAGGCGAACGTCACTCCACGACCCGCACGCGCCCCTTGAGCGCAACCGGGTCCCAGAACCCGAGCTTCAAGCCGCGCTTGATCTTGCGCTCGGCCTCGACTTCCTTTGCCTTGACCAGTTTCAGCTGAGCCGCGACGGTCGCGGCCCGGGCGAGCGGCACCACCACGACGCCGTCGCGGTCCCCCACCACGATGTCACCGGGCCCGATCGCGACTCCGCCGCACGACACACGAAAATTGATCTCGCCCGGGCCGGTCTTGAATCCGGAATTCGGCGTGACACCGCGCGCGAATACCGGAACTCCAGTGGTCAGCAGTCCCTTCACGTCGCGCACCAGCCCGTCGCACACGACGCCGGCCACCCCGATGCGTCGCGCCCAGTGCAGCCAGAGGTCGCCGATTTTCGCCGCCGAGGTGTCGTTCCCCGCCGCGATCACGATCACGTCGCCCTGCCTCGCATAGTCGAGAATCGCCATCGCGGCGAGGATGTCGCCCGGCGCGCACTTCGCGGTGATCGCCGGCCCGTAGATCGTCATTTCCGGCTCGAGCGGCTTGATGCCATGGTCCAGGCAACCGGCCCCGTTGTAAGCATCGGTCACGAAGCCGCTTGGGGCGCCGCGGAAGGTGCCGAGCAGCCGCGCCGGGGGGCGCTCGATGCTGCGGCGGATGGTCAGTGCGACAGGCTCCCCGATCATTTCGAACCTCCATTTTTTTCGGACGCGCCAAAGGCGCCGATTGTAAGGCGCCGTCGAGCAGGTCCGCGCCGACTTGATCATAATCAAGGTCCCGCGCCCGTCACCGGAGGAGAGTGAACCCATGAAAGCAAGCGACGTGATGACATCCACCGTTATGACGGTGACCCCCGAGACTCCGGTGCCGGAGATCGCCCAGATGATGTTGGAGCGGCATGTGAGCGGCTTGGCAGTCGTCGATGCCAAGGGCGCGATCGTCGGCGTCGTGAGCGAAGGCGACCTCATTCACCGGCCCGAGATCGGAACCGACAAGCCGCGTTCGAGGTGGTTGCGCTTCTTCCTCTCCGATGAAGACCTGGCGCGCAGCTATGTGAAAACCCACGGCCTGCGGGCCAAGGACATCATGGCCCAGCCG
>JAABRB010000476.1 GCA_011391185.1 Betaproteobacteria bacterium | reverse complement strand
ACAGCACCGCCGGTGGAACGGCGAGCGATCAGGCCACGCAGGCCTCGAAGCCCTTCTTGAGCGCCGCCGCATCCAGATTGCGGCCGATGAAGACCAGGCGGCTTTCCCGCTTCTCGCCCTTCTTCCATTCGCGCTGATGGTCGCCGTCGAGCACCATGTGGACGCCCTGAAAGACGAAGCGCTGCGGGTCGTCCTTGAACGAGAGGATGCCCTTGGAGCGGAGGATGTCGGGGCCCTGCTTGGCCACGAGATCCTGGATCCAGGGGAAGAACTTGTCGGGGTCGAGCGGCTTTCCGGTCGAAAACGAGAACGACTGCACGTCCTCGTCATGGGTATGCAGGTCGGAAGCGAGAAACTCGGGCTCGATCGCGAGAATGCGCTCCAGATCGAACGCCCCCTGCCCCAGCACCTTGTCGACCGGCACCGCGCAGCGCGTGGTCTTGTGCACACGCGCATAAGGATTGATCGCGCGGATGCGCAGCTCGACGTCCTTCAGCTCCTCGGGCGTCACCAGGTCGGTTTTATTCAAGAGGATCACGTCGGCGAAGGCGATCTGGTTCTTGGCCTCGGGCGCGTCCTTCAGCCGATCCTTCAGCCATTTGGCGTCGGCGACGGTGACCACCGCGTCGAGCGTGGTGCGGCCGCCCACGTTGTCGTCCATGAAGAAGGTCTGCGCCACCGGAGCCGGATCGGCGAGGCCGGTGGTCTCTACGAGAATCCCGTCGAAGCGGCCGCGGCGCTTGAGCAAGCCGTCGATGATGCGGATCAGGTCGCCGCGCACGGTGCAGCAGACGCAGCCGTTGTTCATCTCGAACACTTCCTCGTCGGCGCCCACGACGAGGTCGTTGTCGATGCCGATCTCGCCGAACTCGTTGACGATCACGGCGTATTTCTTGCCGTGCGGCTCGGAGAGAATGCGGTTCAGGAGCGTGGTCTTGCCAGCGCCGAGATAGCCGGTGAGCACGGTGACGGGGATTTTTTCGGGCATGATCGTCCAGAGTTAGGGCGTCATGCCCGATAGCACAAGCCGTTCAGCTCGTCAGCGCCGCGGAGAGCTGCTTCACGTTGTGTCGCATCATGTCGATATAAGTGGGCGCCGGGCCCTTGTCGTCGGAGAGCGCGTCGGAAAACAGCGTGCCGCCGATCCGGGCGCCGGTCTCCTCGGCGATGCGCTTGATCAGGCGCGGGTCGGAGACGTTCTCCAGAAACACGGCCGGGATTTTCTGCGCCTTGATCTGGCGGATGATGCGGGCCACGTCCTGGGCCGAGGCCTCGGCGTCGGTCGAGACTCCCTGGGGCGTGATGAACTCGATGCCGTAAGCCAGGCGGAAATAGCCGAAGGCATCGTGGGTGGTGATGATCTTGCGGCGCGCGGCCGGAATCGCCGCGACCGCGGCTTTGATGTCCGCCTCAAGTACGTCGAGCTTTTTCAGATAGTCGGCGGCGTTCCTTGCATAGGTGTCCTTGCCCGCCGGGTCGGCGAGCGTCAGTGCGTCGCGGATATTGGCGACGTATGTCTTCGTGTTTGCGACCGACTGCCAGGCGTGCGGATCGAGCGCGTGGTCGGTGCCGTGGCCTTCGGCTTCGCGCGCTTTGACGCCCTTGCTCGCCACGGCGAGCGTGGCCTTGGTGCCCGACGCCTTCACCAACCGGTCGATCCAGCCCTCGTAGCGCAGGCCGTTCACGATCACGAGCCTGGCCTCGGCGAGCTTCCTCGCGTCGGTGGGCGACGGCGCATAGACGTGCGCGTCGCCGTTGGGACCGACCAGGGTGGTGATCGCAACGCGTTCGCCGCCCACATTCTTCACGAAATCGCCGAGGATCGAGAAGGTCGCGACCACCGGGAGCTTCTCTTGAGCCATCGCGGGCGCGGCGGCGAGCAGCAGCGCGGCGGCGAGGAATGCGCGGCGGTGAAGCACGGCGTTCTCCTTCAAGCTTCGAGATGACGGCCGGGCACGAGGTAGCGGCGCAGGCCGCCGACCGGGCCGAGCGCGAGCGAGACCAGATAGGCGAGCCCGGCCACCAGAATGATGGCCGGCCCCGAGGGCAGGCCCGAATGATAGGAAAGCAGCAGCCCCGCATAGCCGGAGAGCATGGCGACGAGCACCGCCACCACGATCATGCGCGTCGTGTCGTGGGCCCAAAAGCGGGCCGCCGCCGCCGGCAGCATCATGATGCCGACCGCGAGTAAGGTGCCAAGCGCGTGGAACCCGCCCACCAGATTGATGACGACGAGCGCCAGGAAAACCAGGTGCGTCGGCGCACCGGCGCGGCTCACCGAGCGCAGGAAGCCGGGGTCGACGCATTCTAGCACCAGTGGCCGCCACAGCAGCGCGAGCACGAAGAGCGTCACGGTCGAGAAGGCGGCGATCAGGATCAGGGTCGCGTCGTCGAGCGCCAGCACCGATCCGAACAGCACGTGCAACAGATCCACGTTCGAGCCGCGCAGCGACACGATCAAAACGCCGAGCGCGAGCGAGATCAGATAGAAGGCCGCGAGCGAGGCGTCTTCCTTGAGTTCCGTCATGCGCGATACGACGCCGGCGCCGAGCGCGACCGCGAAGCCAGCGGCGATGCCGCCGACCGTCATCGAGAAGAGATCGAGGCCCGCGATTAGAAAGCCGACGGCCGCACCCGGCAGGATCGCGTGCGCCATGGCGTCGCCGGTCAGGCTCATGCGGCGCAGCATCAGAAAAACGCCGACCGGCGCGGCGCCGAGCGATAGCGCCGCCATGCCCACGAGCGCGCGGCGCATGAACTCGAACTCGATGAAGGGGGCGATCAGAAAGTCGTACATCTCGAAATCCTAGGCCGCATCGACCTCGCAGACCTCGGCCGAATCGTCGAAAGCCTCGGACATGCGGCGCGCGCGCAGCAGGTTCTCCGCCGACAGAACCTCGGCGGTCGGGCCCCATGCGACCGGCTCGCGGGCGAGCAGGAGCGCCTCGGGAAACTGCGTCCGCACCATGTCGAGATCGTGCAGCACCGCGATCACGGTCCGCTTCTCACCGTGCCAGCGACGGACGATGGCCAGAAGATCGCGCACGGTCTGCGAATCGACCGACGCGAAGGGCTCGTCCAGCAGGATCAGCGGCGCGTCCTGCAAGA
>JAABRB010000475.1 GCA_011391185.1 Betaproteobacteria bacterium | reverse complement strand
GTCGGAAACGGCGTAATGGACCTGCGCCGGGCTCAAGGGCCGGCGCGACCAGTCGGTGAAGCGCGACGACTTGTCGATCTGGTCGCCGGTGATCCGCTGCACCAGCTGATCGTAGGAAATGGAATCGCCGTGGCCGAGCACCATGGCCGCGACCTGGGTGTCGAACAGCGGCGCCGGCACCAGCTTGGCGAGGTTCCAGAAAATCTCGATATCCTGCCGCGCGGCGTGGAACACCTTGGCCACCCGCTCGTCGGCCATCAGGTGGAACAGCGGCTGCAGGTCGATCTCGGGGGCGAGCGCATCGACCACCACCGCCTCGTCGGGGCTCGCCATCTGCACGACGCAGAGCTTCGGCCAGAACGTGGTCTCGCGCAGGAATTCCGTATCGACGCTGACAAACGGATTGCGCGCGAACCGCTCACAGGCGGCGGCCAGCTCGGTGGTGGTGGCGATGAGATCCATGTTGCGGATACTGTACGCGAAACTGCGACGAATTTGGGTATCTAATCTGAATTGTGGAGGCCACAAGGCGCGGTCAGACCCCGCGCACCTTCGGCAGGCGGATGAACTCCCAGGGACTCGGCATCGGTCCGACCGGCACTTCGATCAGCGTCGGCAGGTCGCGGCGCGCGAAGCTGCGCCGGAGCGCGGCGCGCAGTTCGCTAGGCGTGCGTACCCGCTCGGCGGCAGCGCCGAAACTCTCGGCGAATTTCACGAAATCGGGATTGGCCAGATCGCTGGCGATCAAGCGGTTGCCGAAACTCTCCTCCTGGATGCGGCGCACATTGCCGAACGCGCCGTCGGCGAACACGATGGCGGTGAGCGGGATCTTGTGGCGCATGGCGGTGGCAAGCTCGTTCGCGGTGTACATGAACCCGCCGTCGCCGTTGATCGACACCACCGGCACGTCGCGCCGGGCATCCTGCACGCCCAGCGCCGTGGCGAAGCCCCAGCCGAGATTGTCCTGATAGCCCGGCGACAGGAACGTCCGCGGCCGATAGACCGGAAAGGCGAGCCGCGCGGCAAAGCCGAGCTGCGTCACTTCGTCGACGAAAATTCCATCCTCCGGCAGCTCGGCGCGGATCGCGTCGAGGAAACCCAATTGCGTCGTGAGCTTGGCGAATCGGGCAGCCCATTTTGCCTGCCGCTGCTGCATGTCCTCGCGTCGCGAAGTCCGCTTGCGATTATATTTGGGCAATACTTCGAGGAGCCGTCTGAGAATCGGCTTGGCGTCGCCGACCAGCGCCGCCGCCGGCTTGTGCAGGCGCGCCGGCTCCTTCGGATCGGCGTCGATGCGAACGATCTTGATCTTCTTGTCTACGCCCCATTGCGTGAACTGGTAGACCATATGCGTTCCGATCCCGATCGCGACATCGGCTTCGCCCCATAGCTCGTGACCGAGCGGCAGCGTGACGCTCAACGGATCGCGGCTCGAAAGCACGCCGCGTCCGCGCCGCCACGCGCTGACCGGCGCTTGCAGCATGGCGGACAGTTCGGCGACCTCTTCGGCCGCGCCTTGGGCGCCACCACCGGCGATGATGAGCGGACGCTCGGCCTGCCCGAGAATCTTCGCGGCCTTGCGGATCGCGTCTTCGTCGATCTTCGGCGGCCGCGGCGGCGCAGCCGCTTTGATCGGCGGAACCACGCCCTCGCGGCCCCAGACATCGATGGCGCATTCGAGCGCCGCCGGCCCCGGCCGGCCGGAAAATAGCGCCTGCATAGCTTTGGCAACCAGTCCCGGCGCGTCCTTGGGCGCGCGGATGCGCGCGGAGAAATCCACTAGACGCGAGATGATCCCGGCCTGGTCGCGAATCTCGTGCAGGTGCCCGATGCCGCGCCCGATGTCCGCATCCGGGATTTGGCCGATTAGCGCCAGCACCGGCGCGTTCATGGAATAGGCCGTGAGCAAAGCCGCGCTCGTATTCAGCAGGCCCGGTCCCGGCACTACGGCATAGGCATGGGGCTTGTTGGTCGCGAGCGCGGCGCCGAGCGCCATGTAGCCCGCGCCCTGTTCGTGGCGCGCATGCACCACGCGCAGCTTCTCGCCCGCCTTGAAGAACGCGTCGAACAGGAAATCGTTGTGTACGCCCGGCAGCGCGTAGACGGTGTCGAGGCCGTTCGCGAGCAGTGTGGCGACGGTTGCCTCGGCAGTGCTCATCCGGTCCATGTGAATTCTCGTTAACGTTTGCCGTGCCGCTGCCGTGCGGGCGGGAGTTTGCAGACTGGCAACGGCGTGTCGAGGTCGTCCTGCATTAAAGCCTTGATATCGCCATGCGACTCTGCTCTAAGCTCGCTGGATAGAGCGCCTCAGGTGCTCGCGGGCCGCGTGTTTGAAATCGCTAGCAACTTTTTCCGCCCGTTCATCAAACTACCTCCATCGACAACCCAGGTCACGCGGGGCGTCTTCGATCCACCCCCGCGACTCGCGGCTGGCTGGCCTTGCGGCCGAGCCGGTTTCGATTCGCATGTATGAAAGAAAATGCAATTGAATTCCTTCAATGAACTCGGCCTCGCAGCGCCGATCACCCGCGCTCTCGCCGAAGAAAACTACACCGTCCCGACGCCGATTCAGAAACAGGCCATTCCCCACGTTCTCGCGCGCCGCGACCTCGTCGGCATCGCCCAGACCGGTACCGGCAAGACGGCCGCCTTCGCGCTTCCGATCCTGAACCATCTGCTCGCGCAGCCGATGCGGCGCGAGCCGCGCTTCTGCCGCGTACTGGTGCTCAGCCCGACGCGCGAGCTCTCCGGCCAGATCCTCGAGAGTTTCCGCACCTATGGGCGCCACGTGCGGCCCACGGTCGCGCTCGCCATCGGCGGCGTTCCGATGAGCCGTCAAATTCGCGCACTCTCCGGCGGCGTCGACGTGCTGGTCGCCACGCCCGGCCGGCTGCTCGATTTGATGCGAAGCCGCGCGGTCATGCTCGATCGCGTCGAGGTCTTCGTGCTCGACGAGGCCGACCGGATGCTCGACATGGGCTTCATCCACGATATCCGCACGGTCGTCGCCAAGCTGCCGGCGCAGCGTCAGACGCTGTTCTTCTCGGCGACCATGCCGGGCGAGATCGAGTCGCTGGTGGCCAAGCTGCTGCGCGATCCCGTCCGCGTCGCCGTG
>JAABRB010000474.1 GCA_011391185.1 Betaproteobacteria bacterium | reverse complement strand
GTCCAGCGCCGTGGTGGGCTCGTCGGCAAGCAGCAGGCGCGGCGAAGTGGACAGCGCCAGAGCGATCATCGCGCGCTGGCGCATGCCGCCAGACATCTCGTGCGGATAGACGTCCAGTCGCGTGCGCGCCGACGGGATGCGCACTCGCTCGAGCATCCCCAGCGCGCGATCGCGCGCCAGTTGCCGGCCCACCCCGCCGTGCGTGCGCACCGCTTCGGCGATCTGCGAGCCGATCGTGCGCACCGGGTCGAGCGCGAGCATCGGCTCCTGGAACACCATCGACGCGACCCCGCCGCGGTAGCGGGAAAGCTCGCTCTCACCCAGGTCCATCACCTCCTGCCCGCCAACGAGCATCGAGCCAGACATGCGGGTCGTCTTGACGGGATGGATGCGCAGGAGGGATCGCAGCGTCACGCTCTTGCCGCAGCCCGACTCGCCGATGAGGCCCAGTACTTCGCCCGCAGGAATCTCGAAGCCTACTCCGTTAACGGCCCGGATCGTACGTCCTCCCGTCGTGAATTCGACCCGCAGATCGTTCACGCGGACGAACGGCTCCGGCAGCCCCGCAGAGGCGCTCACGGGATCGACTCTCCCCGGTGCGAATGGCCGGAATCCGGCTGCTCCATGTGGCACGCGACTGCATGATCCTCATGCATGAGCAGCTTCGGCTCGCGTTGCGCACAGACGTCTTCAGCGAACGGACACCGTGTGCGGAAACGGCATCCCGACGGCGGATCGATTGGACTCGGCATCTCGCCCTGGATGGGCGCGGCCAAGGTGCGATGGTCGGGATCGCTGCTGGGCATCGACGCGAGAAGCGCCCGGGTGTATGGATGTCGGGCCGTTGCGTACAGGCGGTCGACGGGGCCCTCCTCCACGACTTTGCCCAGATACATGACCATCACGCGGTCGCTGATGTAGTCGACCACATTGAGGTCGTGCGAAATGAAGAGGTAGGTCAGCCCGAACTCGCTCTTCAGGTCCACCAGCAGGTTAAGCACTTGCGCCTGCACGGATTTGTCCAGCGCCGAGACCGCCTCGTCGAGGATCAGGATGCGCGGCTGCAGTGCGAGCGCGCGCGCGATGTTCACGCGCTGGCGTTGACCGCCGGACAACTCATGGGGATACCGGGTGGCGAAGCGCACGGCGTCGAGCCCGACCTTGCCCAGCAGATCGTGCGCACGCTCACGGGCCTCGCGACGCCGCACGCCATGAACGCGCGGCCCGAACATGATCGATTCCTCGATCGTCAAGCGCGGATTGAGCGAGGCATACGAATCCTGAAACACCATCTGCATGGTGCGCCGATGCGCCTTCTGGTGCGTTCGCTCCGGGCCGAGCTCCTTGCCATCGACGAGAACTCGCCCCTCGTCCGGAGGGATCAGGTTCATCAGCAAACGTGCCAGCGTCGACTTCCCGCAACCGGATTCCCCGACAATTCCGAGCGTCCTGCCCGCGGTGACGCGGAACGACACATCTGATGCGGCGTGGACCATTCGCGCCGCCTCGAACGGGCGTGACGGACGCACCTTGAAGCGCTTGGTCAGCGCCTGCGCCTCGAGAAATGGCGGCGCGGAGGATGGGGCAGGCGTCATCGCACCTCCATCGCGCTCCGCAGGCCGTCGGAGAGCAGGTTGAAGCTGAGTGACACCGCGAAGATCATGATTCCTGGCAAGGTCGCCAGGAGCGGCTGTGAGTAGATAGCGTTGCGCAGCGTGTTGAGCATGAGCCCCCACTCGGCGGTGGGCGGCTTCGCCCCCAGGCCGATAAAGGAAAGCCCAGCGGCCACGATGATGGAGACTGAAAGCAGGCTGGTGGCGAAGACGAGGATGGGTCCGAGCACGTTGCCCAGGACGTGCGCGCGGATGATGCTCAGCGAGCCGGCGCCGGTCGCCCGGGCCGCCTCGATGAAATCTAGGTTGCGAACCTGCGTCGTGGCACTCTCGGCAATGCGCACCAGCGGCGGGATCAACACGACGGTCAGCGCCAGGAGCGCATTGGTCACGCCCGCGCCCAGGGCGCCGGCGATGGCCACCGCCAGCAGGATCGATGGGAAAGCGAACAGCACGTCCGCCGAGCGCATGATGATTGCATTGACGCGCCCGCCCATGTAGCCGGCGATCATTCCCAGCCCTCCACCGATGACGAGCGCCAGTGTTACCGGAACCACGCCCATGATGAGCGACAAGCGCCCGCCATAGAGCAGTCGGGTCAGCATGTCGCGCCCGAGCTCGTCGGTTCCGAGCAGGTGATTCGGCGTGCCGACCGGCTGCAGGCGCTTCAGGACATTGCCTACGGCGGGATCCGTGGGAGCCAGTAGCGGCGCGAACAGCGCAGCGAGGACGATTGCGATAATCACCACGAGGCACACCATCGACACGCGGTCCTGGCGAAGTCGTCGCCACACACTCGTCCAGTAACCCGGCGAAGCGGTCGATGCGTGCCCCGGTTGGGGAGAGGATCGGCGCGCGAGATTCATGACCGGCCGATCCTTGGATCGAACAACGGCTGCAGAACATCCACGAGAAGATTCAGCCCGACGAAGATCATCGCCAGCACCAGGGTCGTCCCTTGCAGC
Organism: Betaproteobacteria bacterium; assembly: GCA_011391185.1. The sequence goes on along the minus strand of JAABRB010000474.1, from coordinate 545 downwards.
AACGGAACGTCGCGCTGAAGGATGGCGGTGTTGAGCAGGAGTCCGGTGCCGGGCCAGGAGAACACCGTCTCGACCAGGATCGATCCGGCAAGGAGATAGCCGATCTGGACGCCGATGACGGCCAGTGCGGTCGGCGCGGCGTTCTGCGCGACATGGAAGAAGATGGCGCGCTGGGACAGACCGCGGGCCACGAGGGCGATCACGAATTCACGCGACAGGGTGTCCGCGACCAGCGCCCGTACCGAGCGCGTGATGATGCCTTGCGGTATCGCCGCCAGGGCGATCGCGGGCAGGATGACGTATCTGAGGTGCTCGGCATTCCACAGCCATGCCCCGGAACCTGCCGGACCGGCGCCCATCGCCGGGAGCCAATTGAGCCGGGCCGCGAAGATTGCGACCAGCACGATACCCAGCCAGTAATGCGGAATCGAAACCCCGGAGATCGCGATGGAGGAGATCACCTTGTCCGCATAGGATCCGTTGAAGTAGCCGGCCAGGGTTCCAAGCAGCACCCCGATGACGACCGCGATTACGGACGCGAACGC
>JAABRB010000473.1 GCA_011391185.1 Betaproteobacteria bacterium | reverse complement strand
GCGCCTGCCGGATACGCTCCGTGATCACGTCGGCCTCGATGAATCGGCCGAACGGCGGCATCACGAAGAACTGTGCCGTCATCGCGTCCACGTTCTGTTGATCCAGTGCGAGGGCGAGCTCGGCTTCGCGCGCCACGAGTAAGCGGCTCACAGCGCGATCGCCAAAGGGCTGATAGAAAGCCAGCCAGGCCCGCACGTATGCCAGCCGGCCCCAGGCTTCCGCGAAGTGCGGCGCCCGCTGGGTGACGACCTCCAGCAGGCCGACATGGGTCCGCAGTTCGTCCGGCGAGTAGGATTTCGGGCTTGCGCGCAGATACAGGTCGTAGACGGCGGGATCGACCGCCCGCGTCGAAAAGCTGGAAAATGCCTGGTGGAGCGCACGGGCGATGTGCCCGGAAATCTCGTCCTGGACGGCGAAAATGTCCTCCAGTGCGCGGTCGTAGCGATCCGACCAGATGGTGGTGCGTGATGATGCCTCCACCAGGTGCGCGCTGATCCGCACGCGCCCGGCGGCGCGGCGGATGGAGCCGTCGAGGACATGCGAGCAATTCAGGGCCCGCGCGGCCTCGGCCTTGCGTTCGCTGCGAAACTGGAAACTCGACGTGCGGCCGACCACTTTGAGACCGGCGCCGCGCGCCACGCGCTGGATGATTTCCTCGCTGACCCCGTCCGAAAAGAACTGCATCTCGGGATCACTCGAGAGATTGTCGAACGGCAATACCGCCAGGATGGGTTCGGACATATTGCGCGCGGTAACGGCGACGCTGGCCTGTGAGCCCGAGCCCAGGAGCGCAGTCACGCTTGCAACCACCGTTTTCCAGGCGTGCGCCTCACGATCGCCCGCCCAGCCGGCAAGGACCGCGCACTGGATCTGATCGAATGGCATTGGCAGCGATGCGCCATCGACGGACAACTGGACGAGCTTGCGTGCTTCACGGGCGCGGTTGGCTTCGGAGCGCACCCATTCGGATTTCACGGCATCCGCGGACCAGATGACGACCACCGCCCTTGCAGCGGCCAGCCGCTCTTCGATCACATCCGAATAGCCGCGATGCACCGGCAGTTCGTCGTCCCGCCACACGCTGTAGCCATGCGCGCGCAGCGCATCGGCGACCTGTTGCGCCTGGGCTGCCGTCGATCGGGCGTACGAAATGAAGATGTCGGACAATTGCTGCGCCCTCGGGAAACTCCGCCTGCCGCAAGTTTAGCCGCGCGGAAACCCCACCAGGTGCTGCGCGTCGAGGCGAATGCCGATGCGTTCGCCGATCGCGTGGTCGTGGTGGCTCGGCACGAACGACAATGCCGTCGTGCCGGACGGCAGCCGCAGCTTGTACTGGAACTGGGCGCCGCGGAACACGCGCTCGATCACTTCCGCGCGCAGTTCGCTGGCGTCGTCGTGGATCACGTCGTCGGGCCGCAGCAGCAGGTCCACGAGCGTGCCGGCGGGCTGGCGCTGCGTGAGCTGGCCCTCGATGACGCCGAGCTCGGTCGAAACCCGCCCCGGTCCGAGCACCGTGCCCTGGATGAAACTGCCCTCGCCGACGAAGTCCGCGACGAAACGCGTCGCCGGCGAGTGATAGAGCCGCCACGGCGCATCCCACTGCTCGAGGCGGCCCGCCCGCATCACGCCGATCTCGTCGGCGATCGCGAAGGCCTCGCGCTGGTCGTGCGTGACGAGGAGCGCGGTCGCGCCCTCGGCGACCAGCGCGGCGCGCACCTGCTGCGCAAGTTCCATCCGAACTTCGGCATCGAGATTCGAGAACGGCTCGTCGAGCAGCACCAGGCGCGGGCGCGGCGCGAGCGCGCGCGCAAGCGCAACGCGCTGCTGCTGGCCGCCGGAGAGTTCGTGCGGAAGCTTCGCGGCGTGATCGGCGAGTCCCACAAGTTCGAGCATCTCGGCTGCCCGCCGCCGGCGGAGCGCGCGGTCGGCGTCGCGCAGTCCGAAGGCGACGTTCGCCATCGCATCGAGGTGCGGGAACAGCGCGTAATCCTGGAACACCATGCCGATGCGGCGGCGTTCCGGCGGCACCCAGAAGCCGGGGCCTGAAAGGCGCTCGCCGCCCGCGAGGATCTCACCCGCGTCGGGCCGCTCGAAGCCCGCAATCGCACGCAGCACCGTGGTCTTGCCCGAGCCGGAAGGCCCGAGCAGGCAGCCGATGCGGCCCGCGGCGACCGTCAGCGACAGCCGGTCGACCGCGGCAATGCCGGCAAAGGCCTTGGTAACTTCACGCAGCTCGAGCCGCACGCTCCATCCTCCAGGTCAACAAGGCCACGGGCAGCAGTCCCGCCAGCACGATCGCAAGCGAGGGCAACGCCGCGCGTTCCCAATCGCCTTCCGCGGTCATTTCGAATACCCGCACGGCGAGTGTGTCCCAGCCGAACGGCCGGGTCATCAGCGTGATCGGCATCTCCTTCATGACATCCACGAACACCAGCAGCAGGGCCGTGCCGATGCCGGCGCCGAGTAGCGGCAGGTGCAGGCGCGAGACGACTTCGCGCGTCGAAAGACCCAGTCCGCGCGCCGCTTCCTCGAGCGACGGCCGGATGCGGGCGAAGCCTCCCTGCACAGGACCGTGCGCGACTGCGAGGAAGCGCGCGACGTAACCGAGCAGCAGCGCAAACACCGTGCCCTGCAGCCACAGCCCCTCGCCGCCCGCGACCCCGCGCCAGGCGTTGTCGATGGCCGCGAGCGCGCTGACCACGCCGACCGCGAGCACCGCGCCCGGCACCGCGTAGCCGAGCGTCGCGACCCGCGCGGCAGCCTGCGTCACGCGCCCGGTGGAGAACCGCGTCGCGTAGCCGAGCACCAGTGCAAGCGCGAGGCACGCCGCCGCCGCCATGCCGGCGAGCCCGAGGGTCCGCAGCGCATAGTTCAGGTAGCGCGCATCGAGGTCGATCGGCGCGACCTGCCAGGCCCATTGCACCAGCACCATTGCCGGCAGCACGAAGCCGAGCGCGAAGACCGTCGCGGCGAGGCCGAACGCGACCCAGCCGCGGGGGCCGCGCAGCTCGAGCCGGGTGGCGCTGCGTGTGCCGCCGTCGGGGGCCGAGTAGCGCGCGCGCCCACGCGCCATGCGCTCGACCGCAAGCGCCGCGGCGACGAACAGGAGCAGCAGCAGCGCGAG
>JAABRB010000472.1 GCA_011391185.1 Betaproteobacteria bacterium | reverse complement strand
CGCCCGCGAAGCGGGCCTCGGGGTCGCACCGCGCCCCGCGCCATGAACCAGGAGATCCGTTTCTGCACCGGCGCGGACGGCGTGAAACTCGCCTATGCGATCAGCGGCGAGGGCGCGCCGCTCGTGATGTTTTCGAGCTGGCTGACGCACCTGGAGCACCAGTGGCGCAGCCTCGCGTGGCGGCCCTGGCTCGAGGCGTTCTCGCGCGAGCACACGGTGGTGCGCCACGACTCCCGCGACTGCGGGCTCTCGGAACGCGATATCGGCGACGTCTCCTTCGAGACCTGGGTCCGCGACTTCGAGTGCGTGATCGACGCGGCCGGCGTCGAGCGCTTCACGCTGCTCGGCCCGTGCTGGGGCGGCCCGGTCGCGATGGAATACGCCGCCCGTCATCCCGCGCGGGTGGCCAAGCTCGTCCTGTACGGGACCTACGTCCGCGGCAGGCTAAAGCGGACCGATCTCCCGAACCAGGTGGAGGAAGCCCGGCTTATGCTCGAACTCCTGCGTCTCGGCTGGGGACAGGAGAATCACGCGTTCCTGCAGGCGTGGGCCGCGCTGTTCCAGCCGGGCGGCACGCTGGAGCACCTGCGTTCCTGGTCCGAGCAGATGCGCGCCGCCACGTCCGCCGACACCGCGGTGCGCCTGATGGCGATCAGCTGGGAGATCGACGCGACCCAGGCCGCCCGGCGCATCCAATGCCCGGTTCTCGTCGTCCACCCGGAACGCGACAGGGTGGTGCCGATCGAGGAGGGCCGCTTGCTCGCGGACCTGATCCCCGGCAGCCGCTTCGTCCAGCTCGACAGCGAGAACCACATGCTGCTCGCCGACGAGCCGGCATGGCCGCACTTTCTCGCCGAGGTGCGGCGCTTCCTCGGCGAAGCGGCGCCCGCTTGCGCCCCGGAGCAGAACCGTCTCCCGCTCGGCGAGCTGACCCCACGCGAGCGCAGCGTCCTCGAGTGCATCGCGCGCGGCCTGGACAACGCCGAAATCGCCGCGTCGCTCGGCCTGTCGGAGAAGACGGTGCGCAACCACATCACGCGAGTCTTCGACAAGATCGGCGTGGATCACCGCTACCAGGCGATCGTGCTCGCTCGCGACGCGGGCCTCGGAGCCGCCGGCGTGCCGGCCGCCGCGCGGTAGTAGGGACTCCTGTCCCTGGTAGGTGGTGCATCGCCGACATTGCCCGGGGCATTGGCCTCAATACAACCGTCGTCACCCACCGCAGACTTGCCGCCACGGGCCGCACCCTGCGTGCCCGAGAGACAGATCGAAGGAGAATGCGATGCCCAGGTTCGTAATCGAGCGCGAGATTGTTGGAGCCGGAAAGCTGCCGCGGCAGGAACTGCAAGCGATCTCGCAGAAGTCGTGCAGCGTGTTGCAGAGCATGGGCCCCAAGATCCAGTGGGTTCAGAGCTTCGTGACCGATAACAAGATCTATTGCGAGTACATCGCGCCTGACGAGGAGACCGTGATGCAGCACGCACAGAAAGGGGGGTTTCCCGCCAATTCGGTCGCCCGGGTGCGGTCGGTGATCGATCCGACCACAGCGGAATAGTGGGGTCGGTCAGGATCCGCACGGACGCCGAACCATCCGATGCAGCGGACCGCGTCGAAGCGGGCGTTCACCCGCTTCTTTGCGGCCGCTGATCAGAAGCGTTAGCGGTCAACAGGGCGCCGCGTTACACTGTCGCCGTACATGGAGTTGTCCCCGGGAGTAACGATGTCGACCGCTATCGCTGAGATCGAAGCAAAGATTCGGGCGCTAAGTCCCGAAGACAAGACGCAGCTCATTCGCACCCTAATCGCCGAACTCGATGGGCCTGCCGAGGCCGGCGTGGAGCGCGCGTGGATCGACGAGGCCAAACGACGGCATCAAGAGCTGATTGACGGGTCAGTTCAACCCGTCCCTGGCGAACGGGTTTTCAAGAATCTGCGCGCGCGCCTCAAGCGATGAGGCTCGAGTTCCACCCCGAAGCGGAGTTGGAACTCATCGAAGCAGCAGCGTACTACGAGCGCGAAGTACCTGGCTTGGGTGAACGCTTCGCTGCCGAGGTTCAACGGGTCACCGATCTGCTGCTCGACTACCCTGAGATCGGCGCTCGCGTTGAAGGCGAGCTTCGCGGGTTCGGTCTGAACCGGTTTCCTTATACGCTGATCTACAGCGTGTCATCCGACGTGCTGCGCGTCGTCGTGGTGGCGAACCAGAACCGGCGGCCCGGCTACTGGCGATCAAGAGCCGTCTAGCTTCGGCATCCAGCGGACGCCCAACGGCTGCGCTGCGCTTGCTGTTGGGCGCCGCTGATGCCGGGCGTTAGGCGGCTTAGTGATGTCTTCCCTGGTTCATTCGATCGCGAAGTTTGGGAGGTGGTTGTTCATCAAGCGCAACTTCTACGTTTACTCCGTAGTCGCTTTCGGCATTCCCGCTTGGGTGCTCATGAGTTGGTTTCTATGGGACTACCGCACTGGGGTATCGTGGGATCTCTTCTTACTTCTGCTTTGTTTGCTTGGCTCGCTCGCTTGGGCCTATGCCATGTGGCACCTCTTCGTCAGCGCTTATGCCAAATCCGCGCGTAGCCGCGACGCGAAGCCAGTTCGACAGGAAGAAGAGTGACGTCAATCGATTTCGCACCTGTGATTCTTTGCCCCTATGGGAGGCGGCCGCCTAACCCCGTATATGGACTCCCCCCACAAAGCAAGAGGCTGATCGATAGGTCTGGCACGAGGGGTGCGCCTGCAGTCGTATATCCGGCATCGTGAGTGGGCTCTGGATGGCCCGTGCCGACATGGAATCTGCGAGCACCGGCGCGCCAATCGTTGCAACGGGCAAGTGCGCTGCGAACAGCGGCTCTGCCAGCGAGGTTATCGGCGTCAGTCGGTGCGGGGGTGACCCGGGGTGCCATGGTGGGCGATCGGTCTCTGCGCAAGCGATGGTGGGGTGAGCTGGTCGGGCGGTGTGGTTTGGTTCGATCAGGCGGGCATCGGGTAGGCGCTACGGGCGATCTTCTTCTCGAGTCGTTTCACATGACCGTAGGGCGCGCCGTCACGCAGGCACGCGTAGCAGATGCGCGCGAGCTTGTTGGCGAGCGCGCAGGTGGCTTTGTTGTGATTGGTTCGGCTCTGCACGGCGAGCGCCCA
>JAABRB010000471.1 GCA_011391185.1 Betaproteobacteria bacterium | reverse complement strand
CTCGCGTTCTCGACAATCCAGCTCTCCATGGGATTCTTCTCGAACGAGAGCGAAGATTGCGGATCGAGCGCATCGACGACGCCATCGAACCCCCAGGCGACGGTGAGTCGCGACTTGATGCCGTGCCGCTGATGCTGGCGGCTCGCCAGGCGCGGCGCCCAGTAATGCGCGAGATGGTCGATCACCTCGAGGATGGTTTCCGCGGACGCCGGCGCGCCCGGAAAGAGATCCTCGGGCGCCTCGCCGTTCGCCGCGACGTCGTCCCGCAGGCCGAGTAGCCGCTCATAGGCCCGATCAGCCCCGAAATATCTCACGCTTGGGCCATCCGTGGTCGTGCCGACGCGCCGCGCGGGCGGCGTGCCCTGCTCGATGTCGAGCTGGTACGAAGTCGTGGTTTCGGGCTCCGGCGAAATCCGGAATCCGCGCGCGAAGCGCGCCGCAATACGGTCGGCCCCCTCGATCTGCAGGGGCAGCAGACTCCCCAGCGAACAGACCGCAATCATCGCGATGCGGACAAACTCCTGCTCGGTCGTGGTCCGCGTCGGCGACCCGGCGTATTCGCGGACCGCCGTCCGGGCGATCCCGGCGGTGTCCAGGCGGCCGTAGAGCTGTGTGAGATTGGTCCAGATGGCCGGATCGACCGGTCCGTAACGCATGTGCTCCCACTTCAGTTGCGCACCCAGCGCACGCATCGTCTGCACGGCCAGCGGCACCACGCGTCCCTTATGCGCCGCGGCCGTGGCGGCATCCGGCGCAAGCCCGAGTGTGCAGCGCAGGAAAGCCGTTGCGGTTGCGGCATAAAAGCCGTGAATGCCGCCCCACAGATGCTCTTCCTGCTGCTTGGTGAGCCGTGCCGTCGCGAGATATTCGCGCGCCAGCATCCGTGCCGGTGCGCGTCCGGCGGCGTCCAGCGAGGCCACGATCTCGGCGCGGGTCTCGTCGCGCATGCCGTCGTCAGTCGCCACGGACCGCAGCCAGCGCGCAAGCTCCCCCAGCGCCCGATGCGACTCGAGCGCCGCGACGTCCTGCAGCACGCGGATGCGTTCCTTGTCGTCCAGCAGGGGGTGAGTCGACCGGCTCCGGCCGAAGACCTTGAGCATTATTCCTCCACTGTCTCTCCGGGGGATACGCGCGTGCGTCGGGCGAGCTGCGCCGGATACAGTCGGCAAGTCTACCGCGGGGAGGTGGCGAGTGCGGCGGAGGTCTTCCCGATTTCACGATTCTTTACAAAGCCCACCACTTGTCCGGGGAAATGCTGCGCGAGGGGGCATCGGACGGTCGCACGCCCGCTCCCCTGGAGACTCGCGGGTGACGCCAGTAACCAAGTATTACTACTGTAATTCAGCCTTCTACGGATAAGCGCCCGGGCATGTCCGACACGCGCCGGCGACAGCTCACGCGCTCATAGTCGGCACCACGCTCCCCGACCGCGACCGGAAGCAGCACCAGCTTGCGACCCGCCCGCTCGACGACCAGGTTTTGATCCGCCACATGAACACCCGGGCGCAGCAGCACATCGATCGGGCCATCCGGGTCCTCGGAATCCATCAGGATGCCGAGCTCGGTGTCGAGCGACACCGTCTCTCCGACCAGGATATGCAGCGCGACGGCCTTGGGTGCGCGCGAGATGGTCTGAATGCCGACCTGCGCTTCGCCGCCCCCGTTCCGCGAAATTCGCCGCACGATCCCGAGCAGCCAGTTCGATCCGCCCTCGGGCTGCAGGGCGACCAATGCCCCGACGCGGAGCCAGTCGCCCTTGACGTGCGGCACGTGCGCCAGCATTCCGCCGGCACTGACATTCTCGGTGATCCAGCTCTCGAGATGCGCGCCATCGAACGAGAGCGATTCGCCGGGCGATAACGTTTCGAGGATGCCGTCGAACCCCCAGGCCACCGTGAGCCGCGACTTGACCCGGTGCCGCGCGTGCTTGCGCTCGAGTGGCGTGGGCGACCAGTACGCCGCGACGTGCTCGAGAACCCTTAGGACGAGCTCGGGCGGATAGGATCCGCCGAGATTCAGATTCGCCGGGACCGCGCCGGTCGCGCGGATTAAGCGTTCGATTGCGTCGATCTCGCCAAACGCGTCGCCTGGGCCGAAATAGCGCAGCGACTTGCGCTCGAGCGGCGGCCGCGTGTGGCGCAGCGGCGGGCTGGTCGCAGCAAGATCGATCCAATAGGGGGTCTCGCCGCGCGGCTCGCGGGACAGCACGAAGCGCGGCGTGAAATGGCCGATCAGCCGCTCGCACAGCTCGATCTCCGGCGGAAGCAGGCTGTCCGGCGAGGAGGCCGAAAGCATCAGCACCCGCAAAAACTCCTGGTCTGCCGACGACTCTCCGGGAATCCCCGGATAGACCGCGACCGAAGTGCGCGCGTACCGGCGCGACTCGGCGAGCGAGTAGCTGCCCGCCGCCATCCGCCAGAGTTGCGCGTCGACCAGGCCATAGCGCACGTGCAGCCACTTCATCTGCGCCGCAAGCGCGCGCAGCGCCCGCACGGTCAGGAGGGGAAGATCGCTCTTGATATCCTCGGCGCCTTTCGCGCCGGTGACGAACGCCTCGAGCGCGCCGACGAACGCGAGCGTGGCGTTGCGCCAGAACCCGAGGATGACGGTCCAGAGCCGGCTCTCCTGCGGCTTCGAGAGCCGCGGCGTGAAGAGATACTCGCGACCGAGCTTGCGCACGGGCGTCTGCGCGGCTTCGTCGAGGATCAGGGCGAGCGTGGCGCGATGCGCCGGCCGGAACTCCTGGTCGGCACGCACCGACTCGAACCAATGGTTGATCTCGTCGAGCGCGCCCAGCGCATCGTTGGCGGGCAGCTCGCCCAGCAGGCGCCGCGCCTCCTTCAGGTCCGCCATCGGATGGTCGGACTTGCCTCCGCCAAAAATCTTGATCATTCCCGCCCCTTCGTCCCGCAGCGCCTGTCCCACAGCGCCCGTCCATCAGCGCCCGTCCATCAGCGCCCGTCCATCAGCGCCCGTCCATCAGCGCCCGTCCATCAGCGCCCAATTGTCCAATTGTCCAATTGTCCAATTGTAAGTGTAAGCGTGTAAGCGCCCGTGCCGCATGCGCATGCACGGCGCGGCGAATCCCGTTCAGTCGGGTTGCGCGACACGCCACTCGCCGCTGGCAACGCGGGTAT
>JAABRB010000470.1 GCA_011391185.1 Betaproteobacteria bacterium | reverse complement strand
CCGTGGCAATGAGCGCCGACTATATTCCGTTTCATCCAAACCCGTCGAAGCCGAAATTTCGGCCGCCGGCGGGGGCCGTCGACGCGCATTGCCACGTGTTCGGCCCCGAGCACAAATTCCCCTACGCGCCGGAGCGCAAGTACACGCCCTGCGACGCGCCGAAGGAGAAGCTGTTTCAGCTGCGCGATTTTCTCGGCTTCGACAAGAACGTGATCGTCCAGGCCAGCTGCCACAGCAAGGACAATCGCGCGATGGTCGACGCGATCGAAAGTTCGAACGGCAAGGCCAAGGGCGTCGCCTTCGTCGGCGAGGAAGTCACCGACGACGAATTGAAATGGATGGACCGCGCCGGCGTGAAGGGTGTGCGCTTCAACTTCATCAAGCGGCTGGTGGACTTCACCCCGCGCGACGTTCTGGAGCGCATCGCCGCCCGCGTCGCGCCCATGGGCTGGCACGTGGTGGTCTATTTCGAAATGGCCGATCTCGCCGAGCTTGAGCCCTTTTTCACTTCGCTGCCGACCGGCGTGGTCGTGGACCACATGGGTCGCCCGGAGGTGAAGAAGGGTCTCGACCATCCCGACTTTCAGCGTTTTCTGCGCATGATGGACAAGCACGAGAATTTCTGGAGCAAGGTCAGTTGTCCGGAGCGGCTCACGGTGGCGGGTCCGCCTTATGACGACGTGGTGCCGTTCGCGCGCAAGATCGTGGAGAGCTTCCCCGACCGCGTGCTGTGGGGCACCGACTGGCCGCATCCGAACATGACGAAGGAAGCGCCCGACGACGGCGTGCTGGTCGACGTGATCCCGAAAATCGCGGTCACATCGGCGCTTCGGCAGAAACTGCTCGTGGACAACCCTCTGCGGCTCTATTGGACGTGATGAAATCATTCCGCCGTCACCCTGAGGTGCGAGGCGCGAAGCGCCGAGCCTCGAAGGGTGGCGGCGCCATCATCCTTCGAGGCCCGGCTTCGCCGGGCACCTCAGGATGACGGCACGATGAAAAGGAACACTCCGATGCAATTCACGATGAAGCCGATCGGATTCGTGCATGGCGGCCGCAGCGAGGCCACCAAGGATCATTGGGGCGACAATCGCTCCCGCATCGAGCTCGACACCAAAGAGTTCGGCCCCGAGGCGCTCGCCGGCCTCGATCAGTTGTCGCACATCGAGGTTTTCTTCGTGTTCCACCTACACGCCGATGAGCCGACGGAGCGGGGCGCCCGCCACCCGCGCGATCGGGCCGATTGGCCGAAAGTGGGCATCTTCGCGCAGCGCGGCCGCATGCGGCCGAACCGTATCGGGTTCACCACCTGTCGCATCGTCGCGGTGAGGGGCACTAATATCGAGGTCGAGGGGCTCGACGCCGTCGATGGTACACCAGTGCTCGACATCAAGCCGGTCTGGTCCGGCAATGCGCTGCGCGGCGAGTTCCGCGAGCCGCTATGGGCCAAGGAACTCATGGCGAATTATTGGTGAGTTCAGAAGAATTCAAAACATTCCCGGGCGCATCCGATTGCGTTGCATTGCCCGGCCGCGCCCGATATATGCTGCCATGACGCACCTCAGTCCATCGCCGCATGGGTATCGGCCGGCGTCGAATGGCCAGGCCGCCCACGCAACGGAGCCATGCCGATGACGCGCATCGACCAGGATTACGACGACATTCCCGGCAGCTTCGTGTTCGACCAGGAGCGGTCGCGCAGGGGCTACGGCATCAACATGTTCTGCATGTCGTTGATGAAGGACGAGAACCGCAAGGCCTTCAAGGCGAATGAGGCGGAGTATCTGAAGAAGTTTCCGCTCACGCCCGAGCAGACACAAGCCATCCTCAAGCGCGACTACAACCGGATGCTCGAGCTCGGCGGCAACATCTATTTCACCGCCAAGCTGGGCGCGACCGACGGCCACTCCTTCCAGCACTTGGCCGCGGTCATGACCGGATCGACGCAAGAAGACTACGCCAAGATGATGCTCGCCGGCGGCCGCTCGGTCGAAGGCAACCGCAGCAAGTCCGGCAAGCACGACCCGAAGTCCAAGGCGAAAGCCCGCAAGAAGAGATAGGATCGAAACGTGGCCAGGATCATCGCAGGAGCGACCTCGTCGCACGTGCCGGCCATCGGCGCGGCGATCGACAACGGCAGAACCGAAGAGCCCTATTGGAAGCGGGTGTTTTCCGGCTTCGATAAGTCCAAGGAATGGTTCGCCAAGACCAAGCCCGACGTCGTCATCGGCGTCTACAACGATCACGCCTCGGCCTTCTCGGTCGAGATCGTGCCGACCTTCGCACTCGGCTGCGCGTCCGAGTTTCCGCCGGCCGACGAGGGCTGGGGGCCGCGCAAGGTGCCGGTAGTGCAGGGGCACCCCGAGCTTGCTTCGCACATCGCGCAATCCGTCATCCTCAACGAGTTCGATCTCACCATCTGCAACAAGATGGAGGTCGATCACGGCCTCACCGTGCCGATGAACCTGATGATGGGCACCAAGAACGGCGGATGGCCGTGCCCGGTGATTCCGCTCGCGGTCAACGTCGTGCTTTATCCGCCTCCGACCGCGCACCGCTGCTTCATGCTCGGCAGGGCGATCCGCCGGGCGGTGGATTCGTACCCTGAAGACCTGCGCGTCGTGATCTTCGGTACAGGCGGCATGTCGCACCAGATTTCCGGTCCGCGCGCCGGCCTGATCAACACCAAATTCGACAAGGCCTTCCTCGACGACCTCGCGCGCGACCCCAAGCAGCTCACCAAGATCAAGCATGTCGATCTGATGCGTGAAGCCGGCCTCGAGGGCATCGAGCTGGTGATGTGGCTCGTCATGCGCGGCGCGCTCGACGACAAGGTCAACGAGGTCTATCGCTTCTACACCGTGCCCGCCTCCAACACCGCGGTCGGCCACATCATCCTGGAGAACAAGCTCAAAGGATCGAAGAAGAAGGCCAAAGGGAAGAGGAAATGAAGATCTGCGTCGCCGGTCAGGGCGCGTTCGGCCAGAAGCATCTCGACGCGTTGAAACGAATTCCCGGTGTCGAAGTCACGTCGCTGGTCGGCGGCAACCAGGACTCGACCGCGCAAGTCGCGAAGAAGTACGGCATTCCACATTTCACCGACGATCTTTCCGAAGGCATCAAGCGCGCCGATGCGGTG
>JAABRB010000469.1 GCA_011391185.1 Betaproteobacteria bacterium | reverse complement strand
CGCCGCCACCCCGATGAAGACGACGATCGGCAGGTAATCCTGGATCAGGGCGGTCATCAGCCTCTCGCGCGCGGCGGGGGCGCAGGCCTTGGGCGCTTCCCAAGGCGTGCCTCCCGATCTCGCATTTGCGAACAATTCGAAAGACGGTTACCGGATTAACCTAGGCCTCCAGACCAAGCAAGACCGCCGGTTCTGCGGCCTCGATTACGCACAAGTTATTGCAATTTTTAGAGAATTGCCTCTCCGCCATTCGTCGCAGACCACCGCTGCGAAGACGGAGTAGAATTTCCCCGACCCAGGGAAACCTTGCCGCTTTACCAATTAACGCGATCTCGCCTTGCCAAGTCCATGTGATTCCGGCGCTTTTCGGGCGTTGCCACGCAAATCAACACGACAAAGCCCCTGTTCCATCGAATCCCTGACTCTTTTCGATTGCACTGCGGCAACTCTCTGACGGCATTGGAGGAATCACGAAATGAAAGCAACTCGGCAATCGCAATATCAGCGCCTTGGCTCCATTCTCACGGACCCGGCGAAAACCGCGCCCCGGCGCCGCAGGCTGGTGGCCGGCGCCGCCGGACTGGCCACGGTCTTCCTGCTCGCGTCCCCGCCGGCTTTCGGCGAAACCATCAATGACGGCCGCTACCCACATCTACAGCAGCCGAATACCTACTCCGGCGGCTTCAAATATGGGCGCCGTACACGCCAGGCGCGGCGAGCGAGCACGCAAGGCTTCGCGCTGTTCGGCGAGCCCGCTCTGCAAGACCGCACGCACCGTGGCTACACCCGGCAGACGGCCTCGACCGAAACTTCGTGCCTGCCGGGCTCCCTCAAGCAGGCGCTGGCCGACGTGCGCGGCCGTTTCGGCTCGATTCAAGTCGTATCGACGCACCGGCCGGGCGCTGTGATCGCCGGCAGCCATAAGCCCTCCTATCACCGGAACTGCCAAGCCGTGGATTTCCGGCCGCCCAGCGGCAAGTACGGGGCCGTCGCTGCGTATCTGAAGAACACCTGGTCGGGCGGCATCGGTACCTATGCCTCAGGCCATATCCATATCGACACCGGCCCCAGCTATCGCTGGTTCACCGGCGGCGGCCAGAAGGTGGCGCGCCGCGGGCATCGCCCCTCGGGGAGCTGACCCTCGCTTTCTCTGGAGCGGAACGCACGAAGCGCGCCTTGCGCGACGCGATGGAGCGGCGCTCAAAGCCGCCGGAGCAGTGACGGCGGCGCGGCGGCTCAGGTGTCGAACATAATGACCGAGCGCGCGAGCTCGCCGCGCTTCAGTTCGTCGAGCGCTTCGTTGACCTGCGCGAGCTTGATGCGCTGCGAAATCAGCTCATCGAGCTTGAGCTTGCCCTGCAGATAAAAATCCACGAGCCGCGGCATATCGACCGGGAAGCGATTCGAGCCCATCAGTGTTCCCTGAATTCGTTTTTCGCTTAGAAAATCGCGGCCGGCGATTTCCAGATTCACGCCGGGCGGGATCATGCCGACGATGGTGGCGGCCCCGCCCCGGCGCAGCATCTTGAACGCTTGCTCGGCTGTCGCTTTCAGCCCGATCACTTCGAAGGCGTGATGCACGCCGCCGCCGGTCATCTCGATCACCTGCTTGACCGGATCGCCCTGGCTCGCGTCCACCACGTCGGTAGCGCCGAAATGTTTCGCCAAATTGAGCTTCGAGCCGATCCGGTCGATGGCGATGATGCGGCCGGCGCCGGCGATCGCGGCGCAGTTGATGGTCGAAAGTCCCACCCCGCCGCAGCCGATCACCGCGACCGTCTCGCCCGGCCGCACCTGCGCGGTATGGCTCACCGCGCCGAAGCCGGTGACCACGGCGCAGCCGATCAGCGCCGCCCGGTCGAGCGGCATGTCCTTGCGCACCGAAACGCAGGCGTGCTCGTGCGCCAGCATCAGCTCGGCGAACGACGAGAGATTGGCGAACTGGTTGAGGACACCCTCCTTGCGCGAGAGCCGCGGCGTGTCGGTGGGCGCGCGCCGCACTTCCGGGTTCACGCAGCGCGCCATGTGACCGGTGACGCAGTGCTCGCAATGGCCACAATAGGCGCTGAGACAGGTAATAACGTGATCGCCGGGCTTGACGGTTCGCACCTCGGAGCCGACCGCCTCGACGACTCCGGCGGCCTCGTGGCCCGGCACCGTCGGCAGCGGAAACGGAAACGAGCCGTCGATGAAATGCAAGTCCGAGTGGCAGACGCCGGCCGCCACGGTGCGGATCAGCACCTCGCGCGGGCGCGGCTTGTCGATCGAGACCTCCTCGATCAACAGCGGCGTCTTCACTTCGTACAGAACCGCGGCCTTCACCCTTGCGCCCTCGCCTAGCCGACCCGGATGCAGACCTTGCCGAAATGCGCGCCGGCGGCCAGATGCTGGAACGCCGCCTTGGCCTCGTCGAATTTGAAGACGCGGTCGACCACGGGCTTCAGCTTGGTGCGCGCGATCTCCGCGTTCATGTGCTCGAACATTTCGCGCGAGCCGACGAAAATGCCGTGGATATTGGCCGACTTGCGCAGGATCGATTGCGGATTCATCTCGGCCGGACCCGCCAGCACGCCGATCACATAGATGCGTCCGCCGGTGCGGATCGCGTTGATCGAGCGCGCCAGCGTGCCGGCGCCGCCGACCTCGACCACGCGGTCGACGCCGCCGCTGAACTCCGTGATCGCCTTGTCCCATTCGGGCGTGGTCTTGTAATTGACCGAGGCTTCGACGCCGAGACTTTCGAGCCGCTTGCGCTTCTCGTCGCTTGAGGAGGTCGCGAATACCCGTGCGCCCACCAGCTTGGCAAACTGCAGCGCAAAGATAGACACCCCGCCGCTGCCCTGGATCAGTACCGTCTCGCCGGCGCGCAGCGGCGGCCCCTGCTCGAACAGCGCGTGCCAAGCCGTGAGCCCGGCGCAGGGCAGACACGCGGCCTCCTCGAACGAGAGATGGTCAGGGATCGGCAAGATGCCGCTTTCATGCAGCACGATCCGCTCCGCCAGCACGCCCTTGCCGCCGCCGCCGAGCGCCGAGGTCGCGTCACGCTTGCGCACGTCGCCATAGAGCCAGTTCTGGAAGAAGGTCGGCGTCACCCGGTCGCCGACTTTGAAACGGCTAACTCCCGGACCGACCGCGGCCACCGT
>JAABRB010000049.1 GCA_011391185.1 Betaproteobacteria bacterium | reverse complement strand
CCACGCACGACCGCATAGCGCGTGAGGGCAGGCTTGCCCCGCGCTGCGATGGCCATGCGCGTCCGTTCGACCGGATGCCGGCCGATGGGCGCATCGACCACACCGTCCGCGCGGAGCACACCATGGACCACGGCCAGGTATTCGCGCCCGATCGTTCGTGCCTGCATCTGACGGACGAGGTCGGTCTGCGCCTCGGCCGTCTTGGCGATCACCAGCAACCCGCTCGTATCCTTGTCAAGGCGATGCACGATCCCGGCCCGGGCCAGTGACGCGCACTGGGGCACGTGGTGCAGGATGGCGTTCAGCAGCGTGCCCCCCCAATTCCCGCTGCCCGGATGCACCACCAGGCCGGCGGGCTTGTCGACGACCAGCAGCACGTCGTCTTCATGGACCACGTTCATTGCGATGGGCTCGGCGCGAAACGCGGCAACGTCCCCCGACTCCCGATCGGCAGCGGGATCGATTCGCACGCACTCCCCGCCCCGGACCTTGCGCTTGGCGTCCACGCCGGCGGAATCGAGCGTAATCCGGCCTTCGCGCACCCAGGCCTGCAACCGGCTGCGCGAATGCTCGGGAAACATGCGCGCCAGCGCCTGGTCGAAACGCAGGCCGGCCAGGCTTTCCGGCACCGTTTGCTCGATCCGGGCGCTATAATGTTTCGGGCTGGTCACCATACCGTTCGCCACCGCAACTTCCACCGCAACTGCCACCGCAACTGCCACCGCAACTGCCACCGAACCCCTTGCTCCGTTCGACCCCATGCGCCTGTTTTTCAAAACACGATGGTTTTCCAGCCTGTGGGTTTCCAACATGTGGCGTAGTTTAGCGTTTCTACTGTGCGCCGCCCTGCTCTCCGGCTGCGGCATATTGAAATTCGGCGCCGAGGACGAAACCGTGGGCTGGACGGCGCAGCGCCTCTACGAGGAAGCCAAGGAGGAGCTGAGCCGGGGCGCGTACGATAAGGCGATCGGCTATTTCGAGAAGCTCGAGGCCCGCTATCCTTTCGGCCGCTATGCACAGCAGTCACAGCTCGAGGTCGCCTATGCGTACTACCGCAACAACGATCCTGCATCGGCAATTGCCGCCTGTGACCGCTTCATCAAGCTGCACCCCAACCACCCGGCCGTCGATTACGCGTACTACCTGAAGGGCGTGGTCAATTTCTACGAGGACCAGAGCGCGCTCGCGAAGTGGTCCGGCCAGGACCCGACGGAGCGCGATCCGCGCTCGGCGCGTGATTCGTTCGTGGCATTCAAGGAACTGGTGGCACGCTTTCCGAAAAGCAAGTACGCGGCGGATGCGACCTCGCGAATGAACTTTCTCGTGAACGGGCTCGCCTCGCATGAGGTGCACGTCGCGCGGTATTACCTCGCGCGCGGTGCGTACATCGCGGCTGCGAACCGTGCGCAGTACGCAGTACAGACATATCCCGAGACGCCCGCAGTCCAGGAAGCGCTCTACATCGCCGCGCGGTCATACGAGAAGCTCGGAATGAAAGATCTCCAGGCGGACGCGGAGCGCGTGCTGCGCACCAATTTCCCCAACAGCCCGGTCCTGACCGGCGGCACCCTCAGACCCGCTCCGCCTTGGTGGAAGGTCTGGGCGCCCCGCGAATAGAATCGGGCTCCCGGGTAAATCTCCACCTCTGCCGCGACAGCCGATTTCTGGGATGGCGCATCGACGCACGCGATCGCAGGCGACGCTCTACACGACGATACCCTGTTCCCGGATGTGGTCGCGGATCACGGGTTCGATATCCGCGTCGGCACTGAACCCCATTGCAGCCGCGCGCGGGGTCTTGAAGCGAACGGGCCAGGTATCGACAATCGCCTTGATGCGCGCGTCGATCCTGAAACGTATTCGGTCCGCCACCTTCTGACCTGCGATCCGGCCAAGTTCCTCGATGGACTGTCGGATCGTCACCGTGATGCCGGGCAGATTGACGACCCGATTCGTGCCCCACGCGGACTCCGGCATCTCGTGCGCATGCACGAACGCCTCGATCACCTTGCGCGGCGAGAGCAGCCATATCCCGGTCGTATCCGGAAGCGGGCAGTCGTAGGGCACCCCCGCGAGCGGCTCGCGGAATAATGCGCTCGCGAAGGAGGACGCCGCCAGGTTCGGCTTTCCCGGGCGCACCACGATGGTCGGCAACCGCAGGCAGCGTCCGTCGACGAACCCGCGCCGGGTGTGCTCGGCGATCAGATATTCGCCGATGACTTTCTGGGTTCCGTACGACGTCTGCGGCGTCGGCGTCGTCGAATCGTCGAGCACTGCGGGCAGCTCGCCGCCGAACGCCGCAACCGAGCTCGCGAAAACCAGTCGGGGCGGGCGGGCCAGCGCGCGGCACGCCTCGAGGAGGAACCGCGTCCCGTCGAGATTCACCCGCATGCCGAGATCGAAATCGGCCTCCGCGCCGGCGCTCACGACCGCCGCGAAGTGGAACACCGAAGCCGTGTCGGGCTCGAGCGCCGCGGCAATCACTCCCGGAGCGCTCAGATCACCTTGCACACATTTCAGGCGCGAATCGACCTGGGGCGGAAACGCGGTATCGAGGAGCTTGATCTGGGTGATCGGCGCCGCCTTCCCGTCGCGGCCCGTCAGCGTGCCACGCTCGAGCAGCGTCCGGGCAAGCCGATGGCCGAGAAATCCACCCCCGCCGGTGATGAAGACCTTCATTGCTCCTCCGTCTGGATTCCCGTCTGGTTTCCCGTCTGGTTTCCCGTAATGCCACGGAACGCGGCGCAGGAACACCGGATTCTAGAACCTATCGCACGAACCCGCGCGGCCGCGCGACATCATGCGGCAGGATCTTCAACCCGTCAGCGCTGCGTCGGCTCGTTCGGTCTCCGCGATCCCGAAAAAGCGCTCCACCTCTTCGAGATCGCGCGTACGCCGCATCGGCGGAAGCGCCGCCAGCAACCGCGCGCCGTAGGGGCGCGAGACCAGGCGCGGGTCGCAGATCACCAGCGCCCCGCGGTCGCGCTCATCGCGGATCAGACGCCCCGCGCCCTGCTTCAGCAGCAATGCGGCCTCGGGCAGCTGCAGCTCCGTGAACGCGTTCCGCCCGGCGCGCTTCAGCGCGGCGAGGCGCGCTGCAAGAACCGGATCGTCCGGTGGCGCGAACGGCAGTTTGTCGATCACCACCACCGACAGCGCGTCACCGCGGACGTCCACACCCTCCCAGAAACTCGCGCTGGCAACCAACACGGCGTTGCCCAGCCGGCGAAAGCGCTCGAGCAGTACGCTGCGCGATCCCTCTCCCTGGACGAGCAGTGGAAAGTCCATCCCGGCAGAGTCGAACGCCGCACGCAACCTGGCATGTGCGTGGCGCATGGCCCGCAGCGTGGTGAAGAGGAGAAACGCCCGGCCACCGCTTGCACGGATCACCGGCAGCGCGGCATCCACCACGGCATCCGTGTGTGCGGTGCTGTTGGGCTCGGGCAGCGCGCGAGGCACGTAGAGCAGCCCTTGGGCAGGGTAGTCAAACGGGCTGCTCCAGCTTGCGCTCTCGGCGTCCTCCAGACCCATCAGCCGCTTGAAGTGGGAAAAATCGCCATCCACGGCGAGCGTCGCAGACGTCAGGATCCAGGCGCGCGATCGGCCTTCCTGATCCGGACCGCCGGCGCCGTTCTCACGGTTCGAACCTTCCACCTCGCGCCGGAAAATCTCCGCGACCGAGAGCGGCGTCGCATGCAGCGTGAGCGATCGCGGGTGCACCTCTGCCCAGCGAACAAGCTCGTCAGAAGCGTTGGCGCGCCATGCTTCCACCCGCTCGGCAAGCTCGATCGCGCGTCCTGCACAGTTCTCCAGACCTTCTCCCCGCTCGGCAACCCGGCCCAGACCCGCGGCGAGACTGTCGAGCGCCGCGCCGAGGTGCGCGAGCGCGTCACGAAACGCGGGGTCGCGCTCGAGGATCGCCGCCGGCAGCCGGCCCTCCTTCAGGTGAACGGCGATGCGGGCATCGCGCGCCGAACGATCCGCAGCGCGGATCAGGTCACGCAGGTCCGCCACGTCCGGTGCCTCGGCAATCCCCTCGGCCAGTGCGTCGCGGCAAAGCTCGAGGATCTGGCCGGTCGTCACGGAGCGCCCGAAGAAAAGCGTCGCCGTACCCGGCAGCTGGTGCGCCTCGTCGAGGATGACGGCGTTGCATGCCGGCAGCAGCTCGGCCATCCCTTCGTCGCGCAGCATCACGTCGGCGAAGAACAGGTGATGGTTGACGACCACCACTTCGGCGGCAAGCGCCTCGCGGCGCGCCCGCATGACGAAGCAATCGCGAAACCGCGCGCAGCTCTGGCCCAGGCAATTCTCGCGCGTCGACGTGGCGAGCGCCCACGCGGGCGAGTCTTCCGAAATTTCCGCAAGCTCGGCACGATCGCCGCTCGCGCTGCGCCGCGCGAACCCGGCGATCGCGTGGAGGTCATGCACTGCCTCGCGGGTCGGCAATGCGCCGTCGGCGAGATTGCGCTCGAGATGATGGTGGCAGACGTAGTTCGCGCGCCCCTTGAGCAACGCCCGCGTGACCGGGACACCAAGCGCCCCGCTCACGGCCGGCAGGTCGCGATGGAAGAGCTGGTCCTGCAGGGTCTTGGTGCCCGTCGAGATGATGACCTTGCCGCCGGACAGGAGCGCCGGAACGAGGTACGCGAAGGTTTTTCCGGTGCCCGTGCCCGCCTCGGCGATGAGCAACGATCCGGCCCGGATGCTCGCCTCGATACGCCGCGCGAACTCGAGTTGCTGCGGCCTCTCCCGGTAATCGGGTACCGATCGCGCGAGCGCACCGTCCGGCGCAAACGCGGATTCGAGCGCGTCGCGCGGCGCGCCACTCACCGGATTTCGTCCACCTTCACCCAGACCCGGCCGGAGGACTGCTGCGTGGCGCTGTCGCGCGAGAGGATTCCGCGCTCGTCACGCGCGCTGCTTTGATTCATGCCACCCAGCTCGATCCACTCGCCGAGCCGGCCGCTCGCAGTGGTCACGATCTCGCGCGTGCTCACGCTGCCCGGCGGAAGCCGGTTCGCTGATTCGCGACGCGGATTGATATCGAGTGTCACACGGTCGCCGGCGAGGCGCGGGACGACCGTGAATCCGGTTGAGACATCCTGGTAGACCAGACCCTGCGACACCACTACGCCGCCCGGCCCGACGGTGGTGCTGCGTGCCGGAACCGGCCGGCTGGAGCCGACACTGATGTAGGCCGGGCTGCCTTCGAGCGCCTGCACCTGCTGCTCCACGCGCTCGTCGGTCGTGCGCGACGAATCGAGGATGCGCGCGTTGACGCCACTTCCCGCGGGCGCGCCCTGGCCCACGCTCACGCTGCCCTGGCTCCCCGATACCGTTCCACCGGCCGAGATCGATTGGCGGTCCGAGACGCCGCCCGCATTCTGGCGCACGGAGATGAGAAGCCGGCGCGGCGCCCTGTCCAGCGCGGCAACGACACGCTTGATCTCCTCGATGTTTGCCCGTGTGGAGCGCACGATCAGCGAGCTCTGCATTCCCGTGACCGCACCCCCGGGGGCCACCAGGGGCCGAACGGTCGGAATCAGCTGCTCGGCCGTCCGGTGGTGCAACGGGATCACCTCGACCTCGTCCGCCACGGCCGTACCCGCCACGATGAAGGTCAGCACCGCAATCAGTCGGAGCAGGTTCATGAGTTCTCTCCCGGAACGTCCGGCGCCAGCGTAGTGATGTGATTCAGGCGTAACGCAAGCCTACCTCCCGCGGCGCACCGCCAGCGACAAATGTCCGATGCGCTGCGTATCGCGGACTTGCATTTCTTGTCTAATTTTTCTAGATTACTTTAAGTATGAAAAACAAATCAATGTTTCTCATCTGTTTTCTATGTGCCCATCTGGCGGGCTGCGGGGGGCTTTCGGGGTCACCGGACCAGACCGGATCGGGCCCATCGCCGGTGCGCGGGGCACCGATTTCGGCGGATCTTGGACACGAGGTCGTCCTGCAGGCCATGGGCGCGCTGGGGACGCGTTACGCGCCGGGCGGCGCCTCGCCCGAATCCGGTTTCGATTGCTCCGGACTGGTTGCGTACGCGTATTTCCGGGCGTCACGGCACGAGCTGCCGCGCACGACCTTCGATCTGAGCCAGACCGGTGCGCCGATCGACGCCCGTGATCTGCGGCCAGGCGATCTGGTTTTCTTCAACACGCAGCGGCGCGCCTACTCCCATGTCGGCATTTATGTCGGCGAACACCGCTTCATCCACTCACCGACCTCCGGCGGGGAAGTGCGAATCGAGGACATGCGGGCCGGGTATTGGCACCGACGCTTCGACGGCGCGCGCCGAGTAGCCCTATAAAGGTCTGCGGGGGCCACCGGAGGCGCCAACCTTTGATGCGCGTCAAACGCTGGTCGGGCACCCGCCGCTATCATTCAAATGAGAATCGTTCTTGTGAGCCGTTGCCAATGAGAATGATTATTGTTATAGTCGACGCTGTCGATGACGACTGATTAAATGGAGGAACTTGTGAAGTCCCGCAACCGATTTCTGGCCGCCGGTCTCGCCACGTGCCTGGCCGCCTTCGCCTCTGGCGCACTCGCGCAGGAAAAGGTCCTGAACCTCTACACCGCACGCCACTATCAGACCGATGAGGCCCTCTACACGGACTTCACCAAGCAGACCGGCATCAAGGTCAACCGCATCGAGGGCGGCGAAGACGCACTTTTCGAGCGGATCAAGGCCGAGGGCGCGAACAGCCCTGCGGATGTTTTCATCACCGTCGACATCGGTCGCATCTGGCGCGCCGACCAGGCCGGAATCTTCGCACCCACCAAGTCGGCCGTGCTCGAGAAGCGTATCCCGGCAGCCTATCGTGACCCGCAGGACAAATGGTTCGGATTTTCCGCGCGGGCGCGCGTCATTGCTTACAACAAGGGCATGGTAAAGCCGGGAGAAATCACCCGTTACGAAGATCTCGCCGACCCGAAATGGAAGGGGAAGCTCTGCACGCGCTCCAGCGCCCATCCCTACAACCTCTCGCTGATCGCCAGCATGGTGAATCACCTCGGCGAGGCCAAAGCCAAGGCGTGGGTCGAGGGCGTCAAGGCGAACCTCGCACGCGACCCGAAGGGCGGCGACACCGATCAGCTCCGCTCGGTCGCGGCCGGCGAATGCGCGATCGCAATCGCGAACCAGTACTACTACGTGCGACTGATGCGCTCCACCAAGCCAGCCGATCGCCAGGTCATCGAGAAAGTGGCGATCGTGCTCCCGAATCAGGGGGACCGCGGCACGCACGTGAACATCTCGGGCGGCGGTGTCCTGAAGCATGCGCCCCACCCCGCTGCCGCGGTCATGTTCCTCGAGTTTCTTGCGAGCGATCAGGCCCAGACGTACTTCGCAAACGGCAACAACGAATGGCCGATCGTCTCCGGCGTGAAGCTGGACAATCGCGCGCTCGAGTCGCTCGGCGATTTCAAGACGGACGAAATCAACGTCGCGAAGCTCGGCGAGGCGCAGGCGACCGCGCAGAAGCTCGCCGACCAGGCCGGCTGGAAATAACCGGCTTCCCAAACCACGGCGAGCGCGGCGCGAGTCAGTGCAGCGTACGGCGGGAGCGCGCGATCTGGCGGGACAGAACGATCAGCGGCACGATGCCGATCGCGACGATCACGAGCGCGGGGACGGCCGCCTCCGCCAGGCGCTCGTCCTTGGTGAGGTTGTAGGCCTCGACGGCGAGGGTGTCGAAGTTGAAAGGCCGCATGGCGAACGTCATCGGCAGCTCCTTCATCACGTCGACGAAGACCAGCAGCGCCGCGGTCAGCAGACTTCCCGAGACCATCGGAATGTGCACGCGGGCAAGCGTGCGCCCGGGTGACAGCCCGAGGCTGCGCGCCGCATCGTCCATCGCCGGCGTGACGCGCGCGAGCCCGGCTTCCGTCGTCTGGAAGGCGACGGCGAGATAGCGGACCAGGCAGGCATAGACCAGCGCGAACCCGGTACCCGTCAGAAGCAGCCCCGTCCTGATTTCGAATTGCTGGAAAACCCAATCGGCGATGACGTTGTCCAGCTTGCCAAGCGGCACCAGAATTCCGACCGCGAGCACTGCGCCCGGCATCGCGTAACCGAGCGCCGCCAGCCGATTCGCACCCTGCACGGTCACGCGCTTCGACAGGCGGCCGGCATAAGCGAGGAGCATTGCCACCAGCACGGCGACCCCGGCCGTGATCCCCGAAAGCGTGGCGCTGTTCGCGATCAGCGTGTAGAGACGCGCCCCGATCCGCGCGTCCGGGTCCGTCATGACCAGATGCAGAAGCACGCCGCCGGGAAGCAGGAAGCCGAAGACAACCGGCGCGGCGCACAGAACCAGCGCCAGCGCGGCCTGCCAGCCGCGTAGCTCGTACGGCGGCGTCGGCTTGCGCGGCCCGGCGTAACGCGCGCCACCTCGCTGCACGCGCTCCAGCACGAGCACGATCAGCACGAATCCCAGCAGGCAGGTCGAAAGCTGCGCCGCCGCCACGACGTCCCCGAGCGACAGCCACGCGCGATAAATGCCCGTGGTGAAGGTCTGCACGGCAAAGTACGACACGACGCCGAAATCGGCCAGTGCCTCCATCAGTGCAAGCGCGGTGCCTGCCGCCACGGCAGGACGAGCCAGCGGCAGCGCGACGTGCCAGAAGCTGCCCCATGCGCTGTAGCCCAGCAACCGCCCCGCTTCGATCGCGGTGCGCGACTGCTCGAGAAACGCGCTGCGCGCGAGCAGATAGACGTAGGGGTACAGGGCGAACGCGAACATCGCCGCCGCACCGTACAGGGACCGGATTTCGGGAAACCAGTATTCACCGGCCTTCCAGCCGGTCAGCCCGCGCAGCGCCGTCTGCACGGGACCCGTGAATTGCAGCCAGTCCGTATAAGCGTAGGCCATGACATAGGCCGGCATCGCGAGGGGCAGAATCAGCGCCCATTCGAGCACCCGCTCTCCGGGGATGCGGTACGCCGTCACCAGCCAGGCGGACAGCACGCCGATCGAAACGACGCCGGCGGCGACCATGAGCACGAGAAACAGGGTGTTCGTGATGTACCCGGTCAGGACGGTGGACGCGAGATGCGCCCACGTGCTCTCGCTCGGTCGGAAGACGTTTCCGACCACGGCGAGAATCGGGGCCACGACGAGGGCCGCGACGACGAACGAGGACCACCCGAGGGATCCGAGCCGGTTCCGCTGCGGGGCGGCCTGGACGGCGGCGGCCTCGCTCATGCCACGCTTGCCTCCCAAATGGGGTCTGATCGATGCCCCGCAGATGAACTCTTGGGCATTGTCTTAGTAATGATTCTTGTTTCCATGCCGGGCGATCTGTTTATAATCACTGCATTATGACAGCAAGCGCCGCGCCGACCCTGCTCGAGCTCAAAGGGCTCCGGCAATCCTATGGCAACCAGGAGGTCGTCAAGGGGCTGTCGTTCTCGCTTGCGCGCGGCGGGATTGCCTGTCTCCTCGGTCCGAGCGGCTGCGGCAAGACAACCGTGCTCCGCTGCATCGCCGGTTTCGAGCCGGTGACCGCCGGTGAGATCGTTCTGAACGGCCAGCCCGTCTCTTCGCCGGGCACCATGGTGCCGCCGGAGAAGCGACGGATCGGAATGGTGTTCCAGGACTACGCACTTTTCCCGCACCTTTCGGTGCTGGAGAACATTGCGTTCGGGCTGCACGGCATCGCGCGCGGTGATCGGACCCGGCGCGCCACCGAGTACCTTGCGGCCGTCGGGCTGGACGGGTCGGGTGGAAAGTACCCGCACGAGCTGTCCGGCGGACAGCAGCAGCGCGTCGCGCTCGCCCGCGCGCTCGCGCCCCGTCCGGATCTCCTTCTCCTCGACGAGCCGTTCTCCAATCTCGACGTGGACCTTCGCGAGCGGCTCGGCCAGGAAGTCCGCGACATCATCAAGCGCAGCAACACCACCGCAGTGCTGGTCACCCACGACCAGCAGGAGGCCTTTGCCATTGCCGACGAGATCGGCATCATGCACGAGGGCGAGATCAAGCAGTGGGACACTGCGTACAACCTGTACCACCGGCCTGTGAGCCGTTTCATCGCTGATTTTGTGGGTCAGGGCGTGTTCCTCCCGGGGAACGTCCAGAGTTCGCGCGAAATCGACATCGAGCTCGGCGCGTTGCGGGGCGACATCCCGCAGATGTGCGAGATCGGATGCGACGCCTGCGGCAAGGGATGCCAGGTCGATGTGCTCCTGCGGCCGGACGACATCGTTCATGACGATGCCAGCCGCATGCGCGCCGAGGTGCTGCACAAGGCGTTTCGCGGTGCAGAGATTCTTTACACGCTACGGCTCGCGAGCGGCCGCAAGGTGCTCGCACTCGTACCCAGCCACCACAACCATGCGCTCGGGGAGCACATCGGCATCCGCCTCGACGTCGATCACGTCGTGGCCTTCTCTCCCGGCTCCCCGTCCTGACCGCGATCCGTCGATCAGCGCTTCGGAATTTCCTCTAGCCCAGCCAACCACGCGGTGGCCTCGCCATCGCTCGGGGCGCGCCAGTCGCTGCGCGGCGAGAGCGAGCCGCCCGAGCCGACCTTCGGCGCGTTCGGCAATGCGCTGCGCTTGTACTGGCTCAGCTGGAAAAAGCGCTTGAGGAATACGCCGAGCCATGCCCTGATTTCGGCAAGCGAGTATTGATTGCGCTTACCCTCGGCGATCCCGGGCCAGTTCCCCTGCGTGCTGTCGTGCCATGCGCTCCATGCCAGAAACGCGACTTTCGCCGGTGAGTAGCCGAAGCGCAGCACGTAGTACAGGTGAAAATCCTGCAGCTCATAGGGACCCACGATGCTTTCGGTGTTCTGGGCCGGCTGCCCGTTCTCCTGCCCCGGAACGAGCTCCGGGCTGATCGCCGTGTCGAGCACGTCCTCGAGGACGCGGCCGGCATCGGCGCCGAGCTGGCCGGTGCGCGCGACATAGCGCACCAGATACTGGATCAGCGTCTTGGGCACGCTCGCATTGACGTGATAGTGCGCCATGTGGTCGCCGACCCCGTAGGTGCACCACCCAAGCGCGATCTCCGAGAGATCGCTGGTACCGACGACCGGGGCGCCGCGCAGGCTGGCGAGGCGGAACAGATGGGAGGTGCGCTCACCCGCCTGGACGTTCTCGAACGTCACGTCGTAGAGCTTCTCGCCCCGCGCATACGGATGCCCGATGTCGGCAAGCATCTGCAGGCAGCTCGGCCGGATGTCGATCTCGGCGGCCGTGCACCCGATCGCGGACATCAGGCGTCGCGCCTGGTCGAGCGTGCGCGCGCTCGTTGCGAAGCCCGGCATCGTGTATGCGAGGATGCTCGACCGCGGCAGCGCCATCACGTCCATGGCGCGCGCGCATACGATCAGCGCCTGGGTGGAGTCGAGGCCGCCGGAGACTCCGATCACCACCTTTTCCGCGCTCATCGCCCGCAACCGCTTCACCAGGCCGTGCACCTGGATCTCGTAGATCTCGTGGCAGCGCATGTCGCGCGTCGCCGGATCGGACGGCACGTACGGAAAACGCTCGTAGACGCGCTCGAGGGGGATCTCCTCCTTGAGCGGCATATCAAGCTGGAAGCGCACGGTACGGAAGCGGGAGACTTCCTGGCGGTGCATTGCGATCGACTCGCCGAAAGTCGTCTGGCGCATGCGGTCCTGGGCGAGACGATCGAGATCGATGTCCGCGGTGATGAGCTGCGCGGCATATTGGAATCGGTCGCTCTCCGCGAGCCGGGTGCCGTTCTCGTAGATGAAGCCCTGCCCGTCCCACGCCATGTCGGTGGTGGATTCGCCGAATCCCGCGGCGCTGTAGAGATACGCCGCGAGACAACGCGCGGACTGGTTCGCCGCCAGCTGCCGTCGATAGTCGTCCTTTCCGACCGTGACGTTCGACGCGGAAAGATTCGCCAGCACCGTCGCACCGGCCAGCGCCGCGTAGGACGACGGCGGAATCGGCGTCCAGAGGTCCTCGCATATCTCGCAGTGAAAGGTGAACAGCGGTTGCGCTTCGGCCTGATAAACGAGATGCGCGCCGAAAGGCACGTCACGCTGTCCGAGCAGGTCGATGGTCTCGACCTGCGCGGTATCGCCCGGCGTGAACTGCCGGAGCTCGTAGAACTCGCGGTAGTTCGGCAGATACGTCTTGGGCGTGACGCCGAGAACTCGTCCACCGGCGAGCACCACGGCGCAGTTGTAAAGCAGACTACCCAACTGCAACGGCATGCCCACCGCCGCAACCAGCGGAAGATTGCGCGAGGCAGCCAGCACTTCCGCGAGTGCCTGTTTCGCGCCGTCGAGGAGCGCCTGCTGATGGAAGAGGTCCTCGCACGAATAGGCGGACAGGCCAAGCTCGGGAAACACCGCGAAGACCGCGCGCCGCTCCGCGGCCCGCTTCATCAACGCCACGGTCTGTGCCGCGTTGAACGCCGGATCGGCGACCCGCACTTCGGGCGTGCAGACCGCCGCGCGGATGAAGTTGTGCCGGTACAGGTTGTTGAACGCCACTGGCCGTGAATTCTTGTTGATTCAGCTGGCATTTTGCCCCAAACAGCCCTCGCCGGGGACCCGCCAGGGTAAACTCGTGTGGGAAACAGCGCTTTCCGGCTCATTCAGCGCCGTGCGCGCCGAATCCCGCACGGACTCTGCACAACCCATCGATCACCCATGTGGCGCCCGCCCCAACGCATCAAGTGGAAGCCCCAGCCGGGCCGCTGGCCGACGCGCGAGGAAGCCGGGCAGTCGATGCTCTTCAGTCCGATCGGGGTCGGCCGCCTCCAGCTCGAGAGCCGGACGTGGGTGCCTGCGATGGTGCCCTGGCGCGCGACCGAGGACGGCTTCGTCACGGACGAGAATCTGGAATGGTACGAGCGCTTTGCGCGCGGTCGTCCCGGCGCGATCGTCGTGGAGGCAACGGGCATCCGTGACATCCCTTCGGGCCCGCTGCTGCGCATCAGCCACGATCGATTCCTCCCGGGTCTGCGAGAGCTCGTCACAACCGTCAACCGGGCGAGTGGCGGTCACACGCGCCTGCTCATCCAGATCATCGATTTCCTCGCGGTCCGGCGCCGTCCGGAGCCGGAAAAGTTTTTCGCCCACTATCTCGAGATCATGCCCTGGCACCGCGAGCGCCTCGGCGCCGGGAAGTGGTCGGAGGACCGGATCCGCACGCAGCTCGCCCGCTTGCCCGATGAGGAGCTTGCGCGCGTTCTCGAGACCCGCGAGCTCGAGGCGCTGCGTTACGGCTACCGCGAGCGCGTCACGGACATGGCGCTCCCGCACATCCGCGATCTGCCGCAGGCGCTGCCCGAGCGCTTTGCGCAGGCCGGGCGCCGTGCGCATGATGCCGGCTTCGACGGCGTGGAGCTGCACTACGCGCACGCCTATACGATGGCGTCGTTCCTCTCCAGGCTCAACGACCGGCCGGACGGCTACGGCGGCGCGCGGGAGCACCGCGCACGCCTCCCGCTGGAAGTCTTCCACCGCGTGCGGGAAGTGGTCGGCGATGACTACCCCGTCGGCTGCCGTTTCCTCGCCGAGGAGTGCATAGCGGGCGGCAATACCGTCGAAGACACCGCGTACTTCGGAGTGGAATTCGCCCGTGCCGGGATGGACTTCCTGTCCCTGTCGCGCGGCGGAAAATTCGACGATGCCAAGCAGCCATCGGTGGGATGGTCCGCCTACCCGTACACCGGGCCGAGCGGATACGAGTGCATGCCCCAGTACATCTCGGATGAGCGCGGCCCGTTCGGTCGGAACATCGAGCCGGCCGCGGCCATACGCAACGCGGTCCGCGCGGCAGGATTGACGACACCGGTCGTCGTCACCGGGGGCATCCACGGTTTCGAGCAGGCCGAAGCACTGCTCCGCGAGGAGCGCGCGGATATCGTGGGCTTTGCCCGGCAAAGCCTCGCCGATCCCGACTGGTTCGTTAAGGTGCGCTCGGGCCACGGCGACGCGGTCATGGTCTGCGAGTACACGAATTACTGCGAAGCCCTCGACCAGAAGCATCAGCAAGTGACCTGCCAGCTCTGGGACCGCAAGCAGCGGGACGAGCCGGGCATTCGCAAGACGAAAGATGGCAAGCGCCGCCTGTGCGCACCGGCCTGGCGTGCGGAGCGCGATCCGGACGGAATCCAATCAGAGGATCCCACCGCGAAATGAAGACCGCGCTCGTCACCGGTGCGACCGACGGAATCGGTCACGAGACCGCGCGCCAGCTTGGCGCGCTCGGCTGGCACGTGATCGTCCATGGCCGCAACGAAACCAAGGCTCACGATGCGGCAGGGAAGCTCGCCACAGCAAACGGCGGCTCCTACGCGCCTGCGTGGGGCGATTTTTCGCGCATGCGAGAGGTCGTCGCGCTTGCAAAGCAGGCTAACACGCTGGCACCCGCGCTGGATGCGCTCGTCAACAATGCCGGCGTCAGCGTGGGGAAGCGCACGGTCACCACAGACGGCTTCGAGCTCACCATGGCGATCAACCACTTCGCCCACTTTCTGCTCACGCGCCATCTCCTCGAAGCAGTGCGCGCCGCGCCCGCGGGACGAGTCGTTACCGTCGCCTCCATGACCCATTCGAGCGGCCGGATCGACCTGGGCGATCTGGCCCTCGCCAATAACTTCGACGGGTACAGCG
>JAABRB010000468.1 GCA_011391185.1 Betaproteobacteria bacterium | reverse complement strand
CGATGAAACGGTTGATCGCTTCGCTCGGCGATCCGCTTTCGGCGATCCGCACGTCGGCGAACGGGCCGAGTGCGCGCGACAGATAATAGGTGGCCGCCAGCAGCGGCTGGGCCGTGTCGGTGGTGGCGCCCGAGATCACGCCGACCGTCCTGCGCCGCCAGCGCTTGTCGAGCAGCTGCACGGCGCCGGACGCGCGCTCGCCGAGAATTTCCAGCCGCGCGATATCGTTGCGGATCTCGACCGGCAGATCGAAGCGCGCCTCGGTCTCGGTAGCGGCGCCGGAGAACTCGAAACCGGCGTCGCCGAGCGCGAGCCCGCGCAGGTCGCGTGCGCGTACGATACCGCGCGCGGGGGCCGTCGGATCGGCGCGTAGCACCTTCACCGAAAGCGCGCCCGCCGCGTTGTCGGCGGCTACGAGCGCCAGCGCGCCGGCGATGCCGCCGTTGACCGCCACGACACGGTCGCCCGCGATGCGCTTCAGCTCTTCGATGAAGGCCGCGCCGTCGCCGAGATCGACGCCGTCGCTGAGCCAGACGACCGTGAGATCTCCGTTGGCGCGCAGCAGGCGCGAAAGCGGCGCGAGAATCTCGCTGCGGTCCGGTGTGTGCGAGGAAGGAGCGAGCAGCTTGAGCGCCTCGCGCGCCTCGCCCGGTCTCAGCAACGAAAATTCCCTGGCCGGTGCGCCGGTGCCGATCACCGCGACCCCGCGGCTCTCGGTTTCGGCGCGCGTGACGATGGCCTCGGCCGCACGCATGCGCTCGTTCCATTGCGCCGCCGCGGCCCATCCGGAATCGACGATCAGCGCGATCGGACCGCGGTCGCGCGCGCCCGGCACCGGCGGGTTCCACATCGGACCGGCGGCCGCGAGGATGATCAAGCCCGCCAGCACGAGCCGCAGCAGCGTGAGCCACCAGGGCGTCCGCGCCGGCGTCTCCTCCTTGGGCTCGATTTCCATCAGGATGCGCGTCGGCGGGAACGCGATGCGCCGCGGCCGCGGCGGGATCAGCCGCAACAGCCACCACAGGATCGGCAGCGCCAGGAGCGCCAGCAGCAGAAGCGGCGAGGTGAAGCCAATCGGAAGCCCGGCGATCATGCGACCGCCTCGTTGGTCATCGTGGTGGTCTGGCGGCGTCCTGCGAGCGTGTCATTTGAAGCACCTATGCGCGCATGCAGCGCAAGCAGAAGCTCGCTCGCCGGCCGGTCGGTGCGGTGCACGGCGAAGCTCCACCCGAGCCGCTTGGCCTCGGCACGGATGGCGTCGCGATGCAACGCGACGCGGCGGATGAAATCGTCCTTCCACGCCTCGGCGCGGCCGATGGTGATCGAGCCCAGCCCCTCGGGCTCTTCGAACTCGATGCGGCCGCCATAGGGGAAGGTCTCTTCGGCCGGATCGACCACCTGCACCAGATGCCCGCCGGCGCCGCGGCTGCCTAGGCTCGCGATCATGCCGGTCACTTCTTTCGTCGGGCTCCAGAAATCGCCGAGCAGCACCACTTCTTCACGTGCGCCGGGCGCGAAGGCTGGTGGCAGGCTCGCGGGCGCCTGCGCGTCATGCACGATAACGTCGGTCATGCGGTCGATGACGGCGCGGCTCGCGGTCGGACGCATCAGGCCGGGGATGCCGACCCGTTCGCCGCCGCGCACGAGCAGTTCACCCAACGCGAATGTGAGCACCAGCGCGCGCTCGAGCTTGGTCTCCCACACCAGCGGCGAGGCGAATACCATGGAGGGCGAGCGGTCGGGCCAGATCCAGATCGTGTGCGCCGCCTCCCATTCGCGCTCGCGCACATAGAGATGGTCGTCGCGCGCCGAGCGCCGCCAGTCGACCCGGTTGGCCGGCTCGCCGGGGGTGAAGTGGCGGTATTGCCAGAAATTCTCGCCCGGCCCGGCGCGGCGGCGGCCGTGCACGCCGTGATAGACCGAGCCGGCGACGCGGCGAGCTTCGAGCACCAGCCGCGGCATCGCTGCGATCAGACGCTGCGCCGTGTTCGCGGTCGCGCGGACAGTCGCGTCGTTGGGACCTCGATTGAGATCGCGCCGCGCGGCGTTCACGCGAGCCTTGCCTTGAGCCGCCCGATCACGCCTTCGACGGTCTCGCCGTCGGCGCGCGCGGCGAAAGTGAGCGCCATGCGGTGCTTGAGCACGGGCTCGGCCAGCGCGATCACGTCGTCGATCGAAGGCGCCAGTCGGCCGTCGAGCAGCGCACGCGCGCGCACCGCCAGCATCAGCGCCTGACTCGCGCGCGGGCTCGGGCCCCACGCGATGAGCTTGGCGATCTCGTCGGCGTCCGGACCGGGACGCGCGGAGCGCACGAGATTGAGGATCGATTCCACCACCGACTGGCCGACCGGGATGCGCCGCACCAGCCGCTGCGCCGCCATCAGATCGTCGGCGCTCATCGCCTGGCGCGGCTTGCTCTCCTCGACGCCGGTGGTGTCGAACACGATGCGCCGCTCCGCGTCGCGGTCCGGATAATAGACGTCGATCTCCATAAGGAAGCGGTCGAGCTGGGCTTCGGGCAGCGGATAAGTGCCCTCCTGCTCGATCGGGTTCTGCGTCGAGAGCACGTGGAACGGCCGCGGCAGATCGTGGCGCTGGCCGGCGATGGTCACGTGATATTCCTGCATCGCCTGCAACAGCGCCGACTGCGTGCGCGGGCTGGCACGGTTCACTTCGTCGGCGAGCAAGAGCTGCGCGAACACCGGTCCCTTGATGAAACGGAACGCGCGCTTGCCGGTGTTGCTTTCCTCGAGCACCTCGGAGCCGAGAATGTCGGAGGGCATCAGGTCCGGCGTGAACTGGATGCGCCGCGCTTCGAGCCCGAGCACCGTGCCCAGCGTGTCCACGAGCTTGGTCTTGGCCAGGCCCGGCACGCCGATCAGCAACGCATGACCGCCGGCCAGGATGGTGACCAGCGCGAGATCGACCACCTGCTCTTGCCCGAAGATCACGGCGCTGATCGAGGCGCGCGCCGCCCGCACGTGCGCGGCGGTGGATTCGGCGGCGCGAACGATCGCCTGATCAAGGCTCTCGAAATTCTCGGTGGCTGTGCTCATCTTTTTCTCCACTATCCGCTCCTGTTCGAGAACCCCGGCGATGCAAGAATCATGCGTGGCAAGGCGTCAAACCCAACAAAGCCGCCGACTCAGCCACAATAATGGCAG
>JAABRB010000467.1 GCA_011391185.1 Betaproteobacteria bacterium | reverse complement strand
TTCAGGCCGCGCGCCGCGCAGGTATCGATCTGGGCGCGATAGTGGGCGGCAAAATGGCCGAATGCGCTGCGTGGCGCCGTATCGGCGAGGTAGGCGTCGCGGGCGATGCGCACGGCGATCCGCAGCTGATCGAAGTTGTCCTCGTTCGACAGTGCGAGGTTCTTGTCGAACCACTTGGGCGCGAGAAGCTCGGCGCCGGCGCCCCAGGCCTCGCGGCCGTCCGCGAGCCGGATACGCGCGCGCACGAAAAGCTGCGGCGCATCGGTGAGGGTGACCACGCCGAACCGGAACGGCATGCGCAGCCGCACCGGACGCTCGTGGAGCGCCACGTCACTGACGCGGAATCGGGGCGCGTCGCTCACCCGGCCCCCGTCGATCGCGCGATCCGCAGGACCGTATTCGAGAAAGTCATTGCAGGCTCCCGCGTCCACTGCGGTTTTAACCAGACGGTTAATTACCCGCAAGGCTAACGTGGGCGGCCGGCGGCTGTCAAATTGCGCAGGGCTTACGTGGACCGGGCCGGTCGCAGCGCTGGCTGTGTGTTCGTGAGAAACCCGGTGATCGCATCGGTCATGTGCGCGAGCCGCTCTGCCCGCGCGCCGGCACTCGCAAGCTCCCGGCCGAACACCGCGGATAGCGTGTGGTTGTTCGAAAGGAAAAAATAGGACAGCCCCGCGATCGAGATGTAGAGCTGCAGCGGATCGACCCCCGCGCGGAAGGTCCCCGCGCGCCTGCCGCGCGCCAGGATCTCATCGAGCGTCGCGATGAGCGGCGAATTTGTCGCCCGGATGCGTTGCGAGCCCTTCAGGTGTCGGCCACGGTGCAGATTCTCGCTGTTCAGCAGCGTGAGGAACTCCGGATGCGCGAGATAGTAGTGCCAGGTGAACGCGACGAGCCGCGCCACGCCCTCGACCGGATCGACACCGAGGAGGTCCAGCTCCTGCTCGGCGGTCCGAATGCTTTCGTAGGCGTGCTCGAGCACCTCCTGGAACAGCGCGTCCTTGTCCCCGAAGTAGTAATAGAGCATGCGCTTGTTCGCGCCCGCGCCGGCCGCGATGCGGTCGACCCGCGCGCCGCCGAGACCGTGGCGCGCGAACTCGCGCGTCGCGGCATCGAGAATGCGCGCGCGCGTGCGCTCCGGATCGCGTCCGCGCAACCCGCCCGCCGCCCGGCCGCTGCGGCGCGTCGCGCCGCCCGCGCGCGCAACGCGCTCAGCCGTGCCCATCCAGCGATTCCAGGATGCCCCGGATGTAGCCGATCGCGCGCGCCGCGGTTGCCTGCCCGTCGGGAACGTACTTGAAGGGCTCCACCGCGACCACGCCTTCGTACCCACCGCGCTTCAGCGCTGCGAAAACCGGCGCAAAGCGGTCCTCGCCCTCGCCCGGGCCGCGGCGATTGCGGTCGTTCACCTGGACGTGGGCGATCCGACCGGTGGGGAGCCAGCGGTCGATGAGCGCGGCAGGCGGTTCATCTTCGGCACGTCCCGCGGCGCTCGTGTCGATCATGGTGCGCAGCCCGGGGCTGCCGATCTCGTCGACGATCGCCACCGCTTCGGCAATGGTGTTGATGACCTGGGTCTCGCTCGGCGCCAGAGGCTCGATGCAATACGTCACCCCTGCCGCGTGCGCATGGTCCGCCACGGTGGCCAGGCAGTCGCGCGCGCGCGCGCGCGCCGTTTCGCGGCTGTCCCCGGGCGGAACCGTGCGCTGCGCGGGCGATCCGTGCACCAGCACGCTTCCGCCGAGATCGTGGCACAGCTCGATGAGCCGCAGCATGACGTCCACGGTCCGCGCCCGTGCCGCATCGTCCGCACTCGTGATCGACAATCCGCGCGGCGTCAGCAGCAACCAGTGCAGACCGGTGATGTCGATTCCCGCCTCGCGCGCCGCCCTGCGGATCGCCGTGCGCTCAGCGGGGATCATGAGATGGGGCTCGTCGGAAAACGTGAAGGGCGCGAGCTCCACCCCGTCGTAGCCCAGCGCCTTGGCGAAGTCGCACTGCTTCGCGAATGGCATCGGCTGGAGGACTTCGTTGCAGAGTGCGATTTTCATCCGGGTGCTCGTCGGAATGGCTGCATTGACGTGGCCGAATCGGTGCAAAACACCTGCGCAATCATCCTGCTAGCGGCCGGAAACGAGGCCGCACGAATGCGCCACACGAATGATTATTAACCGATTCGTTAAAAGTTTGCAATGCGACGATCGCGGCCGGTAGACTCGTTTCGAACGCGTAGCGGGAGACAACCTATGGCAGGGGCGCCACACATCAAGACGACTGTCGTCGGATCGTACCCGGTCCCCGACTGGCTGGCGGCTGCACCTTCCGAGCAGGCGTTGATCGATGCGACCCGCGTGGTCCTCCACACCCAGGAGCAGGCCGGCATCGACGTCGTTTGCGACGGGGAGCTCTATCGGTTCGACATCAACCATCCCGAAACGAACGGCATGATCGAGTATTTCGTCCGGCCGATGGACGGGATTCGCACCCGCATGACATTCGACGAGCTCGTCGACTATCGCGCACAGTGCGGCATGGGATTTCGCTCGCGACCGCCCGGCGTGGCGGACGCGCCGGTCGGTTCCGGTGCGCTCGACCTGCCGCACGCGTGCGCGCGCGCGCACGCGCTCGCCACGCACCCGTTCAAGTTCACGGTGACCGGGCCCCACATGCTGGCAAAGACCCTGGTGAACCGACATTTCAAGTCGACCGCTTTGCTCGCCGACGCGATCGCCGGTGCGCTGGCCGAGCAGGTTCGACACATCGACGCAGATGTCCTGCAACTCGATGAAGCGAACCTTCCGGGCAGCCCCGACGAATGGGAGTGGGCGGCCGCCGCGGCCAACCGCGTCCTCGATGCGTTTCCGCGCACGCGCGCGGTGCACCTCTGCTTCGGAAATTACGGCGGCCAGTCCATCCAGAAGGGATCGTGGGCCAGGCTGATGGATTATCTCAACCGCCTGCACGTCAACCATGTCGTGATGGAGTGCGCGCACCGGCCCGCCGAGGAGCTCGCGGTGTTCCGCGATCTCCGGCCCGAAATCGGCATGGGCCTCGGCGTGGTGGACATCAAGCGGACGGAGATCGAGACCGCGGAGACGATTGCGCGTGCGATCGAGTCCGCCGAGCGGGTCATCGGCGCGGGGCGCGTGAAATACATCCACCCGGATTG
>JAABRB010000466.1 GCA_011391185.1 Betaproteobacteria bacterium | reverse complement strand
CCTCCGCAGGCGCTCGCCGCACCCGGAGCACGCCGCGGCGCTTGCGCGCTGAAGGTGCGGCGTACACTGCCTGCACTGGAACGGAGCCTGCGGTGAGCGACACCTTTTCTTTCCTCGCCAAGGGCCTCGTGCTGGGGTTCTCGATCGCGGCTCCCGTCGGGCCCATCGGCGTGCTGTGCTTTCGCCGCGCGCTGGAGCAGGGTTTCTGGCCCGCGGTGGCCGGCGGGCTCGGCACCGCGGCGGCAGACGCGGCGTACGCGGCGGTCGCGGCATTCGGCATCACCGCGATCTCGGCACTGCTTCTCGACTTTCGGCACGCGCTCGCGATTGTCGGTGGCGTGGCCCTGCTCTGGCTGGGCATGCATGCGTTTCGCGCCCGGCCCGCCGATCACCCCGCCGGGGCAGAGGGGCGCGGCCTGGCGCCGATGTTTGCGGCGACATTCCTGCTCACGCTCGCCAATCCGGCCACAATCCTTTCCTTCGCCGCAGTGTTCGCCGGGCTCGGCCTCGCGGGCGCGGTGAACGGCGGCGCCGCCGCGGGCATGCTCACGCTGGGTGTGTTCGCGGGCTCGATGCTGTGGTGGATACTGCTCGGCGGGACGGTGAGCGCACTGCGCGGGCGCGTGCCGCGCTCCGCCCTCGCCTGGGTGAACCGGATCTCGGGACTCCTGTTGGGCGCCTTCGGCATCTACGTGCTCGCGAGCGCGTTCCTCGCGCGGTAATACCGTGATGCCTCCCACCACCCCCGAGATCGACTGGCAGGATGGCCAGCCGGTCTCGCGTCGCTTCGGCGACGTCTATTTCGCGCGCGAATCCGGAATTGCCGAGACGCAGCATGTGTTCCTGGCGGGAAACCGCCTGCGCGAGCGCTGGGCGGCGCTTCCGCCGGGCGGGCGATTCACGATCGGCGAGACGGGTTTCGGAACGGGTCTCAACTTCTGCGCGGCCTGGCAGTTGTGGGAGAGCGTGGCGCCGCAGGATGGCGTGCTGCGCTACGTCAGCTTCGAGCGATTTCCACTCGCCCTGGATGAGCTTGCCCGCGCGCTGGCGCTGTGGCCCGGGCTGGCGCCATTCGCGCGGGCGCTCGCCGGGCAATACACGGCGCTCGCGCCGGGCTGGCACCGGTTTCACTTCGCGAACAGCCGCGTGCTTCTCACCCTTGCCGTCGGCGATGCCGAAACGATGCTCGGCGAGCTTTCCGGGCACTGCGATGCCTGGTTCCTGGACGGTTTTGCGCCGGCAAAAAATCCGGGAATGTGGACCGCGCGCCTGCTCGGCGCAATTGGCGCGCGCTCGAGCGCGGGCGCGTCGGTGGCCACCTATAGCGTCGCCGCGGTGGCGCGGGCTGGATTGCAGGCCGCCGGATTCCGGGTCGACAAGGCCCCCGGATTCGGCGCCAAGCGGGAGATGCTGGTCGGCAAGCGAAGCAGCGACGTGTCCGCGCCTGCGGTCGCGCCTGCCGCGCGCCGCGCGATCGTCATCGGCGGGGGCCTCGCAGGGGCCGCGTCCGCATGGAGCCTTGCGACGCGCGGGTGGCAGGTCACGCTTCTCGAACGCGCAGTCGCGCTGGCACAGGGCGCGTCCGGAAATCCGCAGGGCGTGCTCTATGCGCGGCTCTCGAGTCGTCCGACGCCGCTCGGGGAACTCACGCTCGCCGGATACCAGCACAGCGTGCGCACGCTGAACGCCATGCTTCCGCAAGGCGACGACACGTGGCGCGCGTGCGGCGTGCTGCAACTTGCCTCGGACGAGAAAACTGCGGGGCGCCAGGCGGAGGTGGTCGAGTCCGGATTGCCTGCATCGCTCGTTCGCCAGGTCGATCGCGTGGAGGCGGCCGCGCTGGCGGGGATCGATCTGCCCGTGGGCGGACTATTCTTTCCCGGTGCGGGTTGGGTGCATCCGGGCGCACTCGTGCACGCACTTGCCGCGCATCCGCGCATCGATGTCCGGACCGGCGTTGAAGTCGTCGCGCTGGAGCGCGACACGCACGGCGAATGGCGCGCAATCGGCACGGGCGGAATTCTCGCCAGCGCCCCGGTCATGGTGATCGCTGCATCCGCGGATGCGGCGCGATTTCCGCAGACCCGGCACCTGCCCCTGCACGCGGTACGCGGCCAGATCACCCAGCTTTCCGAGACACCGGCAAGCCGGACGCTGCGCACGGTCGTCTGCGGGGAAGCCTCGATCACACCGGCGCGCGGCGGACAGCACACGCTGGGCGCGACGTTCGTGCACGATTTCGAGGATCTCGTGCTGCACGAGACAGAGCACCGCCGAAACCTCGCCGATCTCGCAGTGATGGCGCCGGCTCTCGCCGCGGCGCTCGAAGCCGACACGGCCAATCCGGCGCACCTTGCCGGTCGCGCAGCCGTGCGCTGCACCAGTCCCGACCGCCTGCCGCTTGCTGGAGAGGTGGAGGTCGGAGGCGGATTGTGCGTGAGCACCGCTCACGGCTCGCGGGGGCTCATCGGTCCGCCCCTGTGCGGCGAGGTCATTGCGGCAGCACTCGATGCAGAGCCCGTGCCGGTCTCGTCACGCCTGGTCGCGGCGCTGGATCCGGCGCGATTCGAACGATCCGGCAAACGATCCGGCAAACGATCCGGCAAACCATCCGGCAAACGATCTATTTGAGCCCCGCGCACGATGCGGACGTGCGGCATGTAACCTGGATCAAGGAATCGGCGTTTTCGCGGGCGCACATCCGCGCAGATGGCTTAGCGTAGCGGCATTGTCGGGCGGAGCGGGCTCGCCGGCACTCCCGACCGGCGGTACACTGGACGCAGCCCGCGTGCCGGTATGAAACGAGCGGGACCTTTTCCAAAGGAGGAAAACCATGTCCGACACAGTCAAGTACAACCTCGACGAGTCGCGCATACCGAAAGTCTGGTACAACATCGCGGCCGATCTGCCGAAACCGCTGTCGCCGGTGTTGCATCCCGGCACTGGTCAGCCGATCGGGCCGGACGATCTCGCACCGCTCTTCCCCATGGCGCTGATCATGCAGGAGGTGAGTGCCGAGCGCGAGATCGAGATACCCGAGCCGGTGCGCGACGTGTACAAGCAGTGGCGCCCGAGCCCGCTCTTTCGTGCGCGGCGGCTCGAAAAGGTGCTGCAGACGCCGGCGAAGATCTACTACAAGTACGAAGGCGTGAGTCCGGCCGGCAGCCACAA
>JAABRB010000465.1 GCA_011391185.1 Betaproteobacteria bacterium | reverse complement strand
TGAGCGGAACGCGATCCTTGGACACATAAACGAGCCGCGCGCGCAGCGAGAGTGCATACCAGTGGCCGTTCGGGTCGCGCAGGTTGGCAGGGATGGCGGAGGCGAGCGCTTCGGAGCGCACGGGCTGGGTGACGCCTTGGTCGACCGCGTCGATCAGCCCGCCGAAGTCCACGGTCATCAGCACGTCGGCTGGCGAGTTCGGGCCTTCCGCCTTCACGCGCTCGATCAAGCCGTCCTTGATGAAAATGGTGTTGACTTTGATGCCTGTCGATTTGGTGAAGGCGTCCAGGAGCGGCTGGATCAGTCCGGTCTCGCGCGTGGTATAGAGATTGACCTCTTGTGCGGTAGCCGCGAGCGGAAATGCAGCCAGCACAACGAAGGCGGCGCCGGACACGGTGCGGCGGACGATTCCCAGACCCGGCATGGCGTTGCTCCATAGGCGAAACGAGCGCTACGACTACGGAGGGCGGGCGGCAGCGTCAAGAAAATCATCCGTGATATCAATAACTTAGATCAAATCCAAACTGTTGCAGATTGGAGTGGTTCGAAGTTGGCAATCGCGCCCGGGCGCGATTGCGGTCACTCGGCAAGCACGCGGGTGGTCGGAAACGTGATCTCGACTAGGGTGCCGGAATTCTGCGCGCTCTTGATCGCAAAGCTTGCCCGGTTCGCCTCGACCAAAGCCTTGGTCAAGGGCAGGCCAAGCCCGCTTCCACCGGAGCCGGTGCGGCCGGACGTGGCGAGTTGCCGGAACGGCTCGAGCGCGGTCTTGACCTCGCTCTCGGACATGCCGACGCCGGTATCGCGGACCCGCAACGTCACCTCGCCGGACTCGGCGAGCGCGGTCGAGACGATCACCTGGCCGCCGGGGTGAGTGAACTTGATCGAGTTCGACAGAAGATTGAGCACGATCTGGCGGATCGAGCGCGCATCGGCGACGACCGGCGGCAGATTGGGTGCGAGCGACGTGCGGATGATGATGCGCTCGCGGTTCGCCTGCGGCTGCATGATCGACATGCATTGGCTGGCGATGTCGTTCAGATCCACGCTGGCGAACGTGAGATCGAGCTTGCCCGCCTCGATCTTGGAGAGGTCGAGCAGATCGTTGATCAGCGAAATCAGGTGCGAGCCGGAAACCTGAATGTCCTTGAGATACTCCCGGTAACGCTCGTTGCCGATCGGCCCAAAGCGCTCGTCGGCCATCACCTCGGCGAAACCGATGATCGCGTTCAAGGGCGTGCGGATCTCGTGGCTGATTTTTGCGAGAAAGTCGGATTTTTGCGAGCTCGACTTCTCCGCAATGCGCCTAGCGGACACGAGTTCCTGTTCGGCGCGCTTCCATTGCGAAATGTCGCGAAACACGGCGCAAAATTTGTCCGTGCTCTCGCCGACCCGGCCGAGCGTCATGAACAGTGGAATCAGTCCGCCCTCGCGCACGCGGCCCAGCACTTCGCGGCCGTCATTGAGAACGCTGGCCACGCCGTTGGCGGCTAACCCGTCGAGATAGTCGACCACGGCCCGTCCGCTTTCTTGGGCGAACAGCATGGTGAAGGATTGGCCTTCCACCTCGCTCGCGTCGAAGCCGAACAGCGCTTCGGAAGAGCGGTTGATGCCGAGAATCTTGCCTTCGCGGTTGATGAGCAACACGCCGTCGGTGGCGGTGTCGAGAATGGCGCGCAGCTCGCGCGTAGTGGCTTCAGCTTCGCGCAGCGCCAGCTCCGACGCTTCGAGTCGCTCATCGAGCCCGGCGCCGGCGCGGCGCAGCACATAGACCAGCGCGCTTTCGCCCTCCCACGGCGCCGAGAGCAGTCGCGCTTCCACCGGGATCGGCTCGCCGTTACGGCCGGATATCGCGAAGGTGCGGCCGGCTTCGCCGGGTGCATCGGTGTCGTCCTCGTATGCGCCGGAGAACAGGCGCTTCAGGCCGCCCGCGTGATTCAAAGCATCGAGGCTGGAGAGGCCGGTCCAGTCGAGCAGGACGCGGTTGACATAGAGGATGCGCTCGCCGCGATGGACCACGACGCCGAGCGGCAAACGATCGAGTACCGCGCGCTCGCCGTTGGCGACGGTGCGAGCAAGGGTCGGGGCAACGGGTTCCGGACTCTTAAGCTCAGGTTTGGCCGGCTCTGGCCTTGTCAGCTCAGGTTTGGCCGGCGCGCGGACGGGCGGCTCAGCCGGGGCTTCGAAGGGATCGGTGGCCGGCTTCCTCGGCTCATCCCCTCGTAGCCGCTCGCCGAGTGCGCGGGCGATCTCGCGGAAGGCGTTACGCTCGCCGGGCGTCAACACTGGCCGGCGCAACGGGTCAGGCGTGACGCCGCGCATCGGAACCACATTCTCCGGATGCTCGATGAGCGCGAGCGGCGGGCGAGCGGGGCTGAGCGCGGCGGCGGGTTCCTCGTGAGGTGCGAACGGCGGCTCTTTCGGCTTGATTAGCTTGTCGGCGTTCGGGCGGCGGATTGGGTCATGAAACACCCCGAAGCCACGATAGCCGAGGAAAATCCGCTCGCGATCGAACTGGGGAAGTGCCGCCAAGTCCACCGGCCGCGCGAGATCGGAATTAGCCACCGGCCAGAGTACGGAGACGCCGGACCAGGTGTCGCGGCGTGCGACGGCTGCGCTGACTGCGCCGCTATCGGCGATGCCGAGCCTGGATACGACCGTCGGCCAGTCGAGACCGACGATCGCCGCGGATGGCGCGCCGACCACTAGGGCGAGGTCGGGCGAAACCGAAGTAAAGCGTCCGTCGGCGTCCATCTGCCAAACGAAGCGTCCGGGCAGACGGCGGGGCGCTTCGGGTTCGGGCGCTGTCGCCAGCGCCGGGTTCGTAGGCGCGCGCGCGGTCGCGTCGGCGGGCGAGGCAATAACCGCAAGGATCAAGGCCGCGGTTCCGGTCTCGATGCGCCGGAGCG
The DNA here is from genome assembly GCA_011391185.1 of Betaproteobacteria bacterium. The sequence continues at coordinate 270 of JAABRB010000465.1, read as the reverse complement.
CGATGCGCGACTGGCCGATATTGGTGAAAGCGACGCCGTCGCGCTCGGCGGCCGCGAGCGCCGCCGCGGCTCCGGTATCGAGATCGGCGAGCGAGCGTCCGCCGCCGAACAAGGGTGCTGCCGCCGCGTTGAAATGAATGGCCCGGCCGCTCGCGTCGAGCAGCGCGAACGCCTCGTGTTCGCCATCGACCAGAGCCGCCGCGGCAAGCCTGATCTCGAGGATGCGCTCGCGGCCGGTGTCGATGCCGACGAGGAGCGCGGCGTCGCCAT
>JAABRB010000464.1 GCA_011391185.1 Betaproteobacteria bacterium | reverse complement strand
ATCTGACGGCCGCCGAGATCGTCGGTCAGCTGTGGATCGCGCGGCGCGAGCTCGGTGCGAGCCGCGCCGATCGCGTCGTCAGCAATGTCGTCATGATGGGCATGGGCGAGCCGCTGCTCAATTACGACAATGTGCTTCCCGCCCTGAGACTGATGCTCGATGACAATGCCTACGGGCTGTCGCGCCGGCGCGTCACGGTCTCGACGGCGGGGATCGTGCCGATGATCGACCGTCTGCGCGAGGATTGCCCGGTGGCGCTCGCCGTCTCGCTGCATGCTCCGACCGACGGGTTGCGCGACGAGTTGATGCCGATCAACCGCAAGTATCCGCTACGGGATCTCATGGCCGCGTGCGTCCGCTATCTGAAGCGGGCACCACGTGACAGCATCACTTTCGAGTACGTCATGCTCGACGGGGTGAACGACCGCGAGTCCGATGCGCGTGCGCTGCTCGGGCTCATCGCCAAGGTCTCCTGCAAGGTCAACCTCATCCCGTTCAATCCGTTTCCGAAATCCGGCTTTCGCCGTTCGCCGCCCGACAGGATTCGGCGCTTTGCCGAAATCCTGCAGGCCGCCGGAGTGATCACCACCACCCGCAAGACGCGCGGCGACGACATCGACGCGGCATGCGGGCAGCTCGCCGGCAAGGTCGAGGACCGGACGCGCCGGTCGCTGCGCATCGCGAGGGTGGCATGAACGCGATGCGCCAGATCCTGCTGCTGGCGGCCGCGACGTTGCTGGGTGCCGGGTGCGTCAGCGATCCGAAGGCACCGGGGGCCGACAAGGGGGCATCCGCTGCGGACGAGCAACAGTTGTCGGAGGGCCTGTTCCAGCGGCCTGCCGATGCCCAGACCCGGGCCAAGGCACACACCGAACTCGCCTCTGCGTACTACGGCGGGGGAAACATGGGCGTTGCCCTGCAGGAGGCGCGCATCGCCATCGCTTCCGACCCGACCTATGCGCCGGCCTACAATATCCAGGCCCTCGTGAGCATGGATCTCCGGGACAACCCCGCTGCCGAAGCCAGCTTCCAGCGTGGCCTGAAACTCGCCCCGAACGATCCCGACCTCAACCACAACTACGGGTGGTTTCTGTGCAAGACGGGTCGGAGCGAGCAGGCCTTGCCGTACTTCACCAACGCGCTGCGCAACCCGCTGTACACGTCGCCATCGCGAACCTATGCCGCGGCAGGGCAATGTCTGCTCGAGCGCAAAGACGTCAAGCAGGCTGCCGAGTACTTCGAGCGGGCGCTGCGGCTCGATCCCGGAAACGCCAACGCGATGCTGCCCTTCGCGGACGTCCTGTACAAGCGCGGCCAGTTCGAGGAAGCCCGTGAGCTCGTCGATCGCTACAACCGCGTTTCGCAGCCGTCCGCCGAAGCGCTGTGGCTGGCGGTACGAATCGAGCGCAAGCTCGGGAACCGCGTGGCCGAGAACAGTTTTGCGGCACAGTTGCGCTTGCGGTTTCCGAAGTCCGTGGAGAACCAGGCGCTCCAGCGCGGGGCATACGATTGAGCGAAATGCAGACCGGCGCGCTCGCGCCTGGCAACGCCACTCCGGGACGGACCCTGGCCGCCGCGCGGACCGAGCGCGGCATGTCGGTTTCCGAGGTGGCCCAGCGGCTCAAATTCTCGCTCCGTCATATTGATGCCCTGGAGTCCGACCGATACGATGCGCTCCCCGGTGGGCCGTACGTGCGGGGCATGATACGCACGTACGCCAAGCTGCTCGGCGTGGACGCCGCGCCCCTTCTTGAGACGCTTCCACGACCCAGCGCCGCCGGCGAGCCGGCGATGCAGCCCCGGGACATGAGCGTGCCGTTTCCCCAGGGGCCGCGCTCGAGCTCGCGGGTCTACCTGCTGCTCTCGATGCTCATCATTGTCGCCGTCACAGTCGTCCTGGCGGAGTGGTTGATTCGCAGTCAGCGCGACGCGCCTCAGGAGGCAGCGCTTGCCTCAGCGACGGGCGAGCCCGTCCGGAAGGCCGATCCGTTGCCGGATCCGGTTTCATCGACCGGGGATGCACGCGCGAAGTCGCCGCAACCGGCCATGGATGGGACGGCGCCGCACCCCGCGCAGGATCAGGCATTCGTGGCGCCGGCCAGTGGGGCCGTGGCGTCCGCGCCACCCGCCACGACCGGTCCGGCCCTTGCGACCCCATCCCCGGTGGCCGGGCGGGCCGTCCCGATTCAATCGAACCAGGCAGCGCCCGAGCAACGCCCCGCGGCGTCCGCTGGGGCGCCCCCGCCGGGGCGCGCGCGGCTGGCATTCACGTTCGAGCTCGAGTCGTGGGTCGAGATCAGGGACGCAGCCGGGGACGTGATCGTCTCGACGGTCAATCCGGCCGGCTCCGCGAGGGAGGTGGTCGGAACGGCGCCGTTCACGTTGGTGATCGGAAACGCGAGCGGCGTGCGGCTGACCTTCAACGGGCAGCCGGTGAATCTGGTGCCCCATCGCGCGTCGGACGTCGCGCGCGTCACGCTGGAGTAGACACGACCCATGCATCCGGCCATGCGAAGACAATCGCGGCAGGTACGCGTCGGCGAGATCCGCGTGGGCGGCAATGCGCCGATCGTCGTGCAGTCGATGACCAACACCGACACGGCGGACGTGGCCGCGACGGTGCGGCAGGTGCACGATCTCGCCTGCGCGGGTTCCGAGCTCGTGCGCGTGACCGTGGATACCGCGGAGGCAGCGGCCGCGGTCGCGCAGATTCGCGCCGGGCTCGATGGCCTGGGGTGCGACGTTCCGTTGGTCGGCGATTTTCATTTCAACGGGCATAAGCTTCTGGCCGAACATCCGGAGTGCGCCCGGGCGCTCGCAAAGTACCGGATCAACCCCGGAAACGTGGGACGCGGAGCGAAGCGTGACGAGCAGTTCGCGACCATGGTGGAGGCGGCGTGCCGCTACGCGAAGCCGATCCGGATCGGCGTGAACTGGGGCAGCCTCGATCAGGCGCTGCTCGCCCGCATGATGGACGCGAACGCGCGCAGCGCCGATCCGCTTTCCGCGGAACGCGTGATGCGCGAAGCGCTGATCGTGTCGGCGCTGGACAGCGCGGCGCGCGCCGAGGCGCTCGGGCTCCCCGGCGACCGCATCGTGCTTTCGTGCAAGGTGAGCGGTGTCCAGGATCTGATCGCGGTGTATCGCGAGCTTGCCCGACGCTGCGATTACCCGCTGCATCTCGGCCTGACC
>JAABRB010000463.1 GCA_011391185.1 Betaproteobacteria bacterium | reverse complement strand
GTGGGTACTGCGCGAGCATCTTCAGCTCGCCGGCCCCAAATTCGGCTGCGGTCTCGGGCAATGCGGCGCCTGCATGGTGCTGCAGAACGGCAGGCGGGCCTTTTCCTGCCAAGTGCCTGTCGAGCAAGCCGCGGCGCAGCGGATCACGACCGTGGAAGGACTCGATACGCGGCTGGGGCAGAGGGTCAAGCGCGCCTGGCTCGAGGAGGCCGTGCCGCAGTGCGGCTACTGCCAGTCGGGCCAGATCGTCAGCGCGGTCGATTTGCTGTCTACGATGAAGAATCCCACGCGCGAGCAGATCAGAGGCCATTTGTCCACGAATCTGTGCCGCTGCGGCACCTACGACCGGATCGTGCGAGCGGTCGAGCGTGCGGCGAAAGCGGCTTGAGGAGACCTTCGATGAACACAAAGATCGCGGTATCGCGGCGGCGGTTTCTGGGTACTGCGGGCGTGCTTGGTTTCGCTTTCGTACTTCCGGGACCGGCGACGTCGCAGAGCGCGCAGTCCTCTGCCGCGCAAACCGGAGGCTTGCGGCCGAACGCTTGGGTGCACATCCACGCTGACGGCAGCATCGTGATCCAGTCCGGAATCTCGGAGCTTGGGCAAGGCTCCATGACGAGCCTGCCGCTGCTCATCGCGGAGGAGCTCGACGCCGACTGGAACAAGGTGCGCATCGAGATGTCGCCGGCGGTCGATGAGCTTTACGGCAATCCCCGGCTCGGCAATTTGATGATCACGATTGCGAGCCTCGGCGTCGTGGGGTATTACACGGCGCTGCGGCTGGCCGGTGCTAAAGCGCGGGCGTCGCTGCTGCAGGCGGTCGCCGACAACTGGAACGTTCCGGTCGTAGGGCTTTCCACCGAGCCCAGCGTCGTCGTCCACCGCGAGTCGGGGAGGCGCATGACCTATGGCGAGATCGCCGGAAAAATCTCCAAGCTGCCGCAGCCCCCGGATCTGAAGGAAGCCGATCTTAAGCCGGCCTCGCAATTCCGACTCGTCGGGAAAAACGTCCAGCGGCGGGATCTCCCGGCCAAGATCGCCGGCACCGCCGAGTACGCACTCAACACGAACCTGCGCAATATGGTGTACGCCACTGTCATGCGCACGCCGGTGCTCGGGGCGGCTCCGGAGCGCATCGATGATGCCGCGGCACGGACCATCCCCGGGCTCATCGGGGTAAGGAAGCTGCCGGATGCGGCGGCGATCGTCGGCGCTACGATGGAATCGGTGCTGGCCGCAAGGGAGCGTGTGACTGTGACCTGGAGCGCCGCGGCGGCGGACTCCTTCAACGATCGGGAGGCGATCGAAGCTTATGCCGCAGCGGCTCGGAACGCGAGCCAGGCAGGGCGCATCTGGGACAAGAAAGGGGAGGTCGGGCCGGCGTTCGGCGCTGCGGCGAAGATCATCGAGCGGGAGTATCGCTCCGACTATTTCTACCACGCGCAGATCGAGCCTCTCAACGCGGTCGCATCGGTGCAGGACGGCGGAAAGCGGGCGGAAGTCTGGGCGGGCACCCAGGCGCCGGCCTATGCGGTCAGGGCTGTCGCGGCCGCGCTCGGCATCGACCCCGCCGCAGTAACGATTCATCGCTCTTATGCCGGCGGCGCGTTCGGACGCCGTGCCGCGTTCGACCAGGATTGGGTGGTCGACGCGGCGGTGCTGTCGAAGGAGCTTGGCAGACCGGTCAAGGTCGTGTGGAGCCGGCAGGAAGACATTCGCAGCGGGCGATTCAAGCCGATGACCGCGCAATGGATGCAGGCCGCGCTGGACAAGGACGGCAACGTGGCTGGATGGCGCCATCGCGTCGCTTGCGAGGATCCGCTAAGGATGTCGGACCCCCTCCGGTCCAAGGCGCGCAAGGAAACGCCTGCTGTGGCGATGCTCGGCGCCGATATTCCGACCTATGACGTACCGAACCGGCTCGTCGAGTATGTGCGCCAGCCGATCGTGGTGCGGGTTTCTCCCATGCGCGGCGTCGGCGCGCCGCCGAACCGGTTCGCCGTGGAGTCGTTCGTCGACGAGATCGCCCTCGAAACCGGGCTTGACCCGATGGAACTGCGGCGCCGGCTGCTGAAGAGCTCGCCCCGGGGACTGCGCGTCCTGGAGCGCGTGGCGCAGATATCCGGCTGGGGCAGCTCTCAGCCGGGGCGGGCGAAAGGCCTGGCTTTCTCCGACTACGGCGGGACGATGCTAGCCGCGGTTGCCGAGGTGTCGCTCGATCGATCGTCCGGGACGATCCGCGCGCATCGAATGTGGGCAGCGGTCGATCCGGGACTGGTCTTGCAGCCCGACAACTCGATCGCCCTGGTCGAGGGTGGCCTCATCTTCGGCGTGAGCATGGCGCTCAAGGAGCGGATCACGTTTGCGAAGGGCAGGGTCGAGCAAAGCAGCTTCGACGACTATCCCGTGCTGCGAATCCACGAGGCGCCCGAGATCGAAGTGGCGCTCGTGCCGAGCAACGCGCCGCCGACCGGCCTGGGCGAAATCGCGCCCATCATCGCCCCTGCGGCAATCGCAAACGCGTTTTTCGCCCTGACGGGCCGGCGGATCCGCCACTTGCCATTGATCCCGGAACGGGTGCGCGCCGCCATGACCTAGAATCTTGCGGGGCCGGTCCGTATCTGACGCGGGCGTGCTCGCCACATCTTTATCGGTGCGCCAGAATCCACCGTAGCCTAAGGCATGCGCCGCAATACGCATGTTCTCGACGGCAGCGCCGGCCGAGAGGATCTGCTCGAAAGCCGGGATACGCGTTATTTCCCGCGGCGTCGAAGCGACGACGATGATTATTGGCCGCCGGTCTGGTGGGCGAAGAGATCGACGGTATGCGCCGCGTGGTGCCCACAGGAGGTGGTCGGTCCAGCGCAGTGCGAACCAAGCGCTCCTTTCTGCGCCCCACGTTCCATCGCTTCACGGAACTTTCGGCGCACTCCGTTTCTCCCTAGCGCAGTCCGTCTTTGCCCTCTATCTCATTCACGCGTAGCCCGCCCAGCCTGGCGTGCAGGCGACCGCGAGTCGCGAATGCGAAGATGATCACCACCTCGTCGGGGGCCGGCGCATCGCCGAAGGCGGCAGTTACCGTATCATAGTGCGAGCGCACGTAGAGCGCATCCTTGTGCGCTAGCGGCACGTCTATCGCGGTGCCCGGCCCGCCGCGCTTGCCGCTTGACGGAACCCAGGCCTTGCCGCCACC
>JAABRB010000462.1 GCA_011391185.1 Betaproteobacteria bacterium | reverse complement strand
CGAAGCGCCGGGGTGGTGGACAGCTCTGATCGAAGCCGCAACCACCCCGCCCGCTCCGCGGGCACCCCGCCTTGAAAAGGAGGGGATGGTTTAGTTCTCCCCTCCGCTTCGAGGAGGGGTGGCGCGAAGCGCCGGGGTGGTGGACAGCTCTGATCGAAGCCGCAACCACCCCGCCCGCTCCGCGGGCACCCCGCCTTGAAAAGGAGGGGAAACTCCGACCAAGGCTGGAGTCGATGCGTAAGCTCCTGGTTGTCCTGGCACTTGCATCTACCCTGATGCTCGCGGGCTGCGAGGATCTCGTCTACTTTCCGCAGCCGCTGCCGCGCGGCGCGCACGAGGCGATCATCGCCCGTCACCCCGGTGTCGAAGACTTGCGCTTCGAGCGCCCGGATGGTGTCGTGCTTCGCGGCTGGCTCGCGCGCGGTTCCCATCCGGCGCCGCGTCCGCTGGCACTCTACTTCGGCGGCAACGCGGAGGAAGTCTCCTGGCTGCTCGATCAGCGGGGGGCATTCAGCGGCTGGGACCTCGCTCTGGTGAATTATCGCGGGTATGGGGCGAGTGCCGGCGAGCCGAGCGAGGCTCGGCTGTTCGCGGATGCGCTCGCCGTCTACGACCGGCTCGCGGCGCGGCCGGACGTCGACGCGCGCCGTATCGTCGCCATCGGGAGGAGCCTCGGGTCGGGCGTGGCGACGTTTCTCGCGTCCGAGCGTCGGCTCGCGGGCGTGGTGCTCATCGCGCCTTTCGACAGCATTACCGCGGTCGGACAGCGCCACTATCCGTACGTACCGGTGCGACTGATCATGGGCAATCGCTACGATTCCCTGTCGCGCGCGCCGACCATCCGCACACCGCTCCTGATGATCACGGGTGAGCGCGACCAGGTGATTCCGGCCGCCCACTCGGATCGGCTCTACCGGGCATGGGCGGGCTCGAAACGCGCCGTGAAGATCCGGAACGCCGGCCACAACGATCTCCAGGATCACGAGGCCTACTGGGCCGCGATCCGCGGTTTTTTCGCCGGACTGTCCTGACCGGCGCGTTGTCACGACGGCCGGCCGTTATAATCGCGCGCGGCGGGCCGTGGCCCGCGATGCACGCTCATTGCCTGAATCGGGGCCGCCGCTTCGGGCACTCTTGAATGGCCGGTCAATTTGGATCCCACCCTCTTCTTCAAGGCTCTGATCCTCGGCATCGTCGAGGGGCTGACCGAATTTCTCCCCATCTCGTCGACCGGCCACCTGATCCTGGTCGGGGACCTCCTCGGCTTCAACGACGAGCGTGGCAAGATTTTCGAGATCGTCATCCAGACCGGCGCGATGTTCGCGATCGTCTGGGAGTACCGTGCACGATTCGCTCGCGTGATCGCGGGCCTGGGCAGCGATCCGGCTGCGCAGCGTTTCGCGGCGAACGTGGCGATCGCATTCGTCCCCGCAGCGGTGCTCGGGCTCCTTTTCGGCGGTCACATCAAGGCGGCGCTCTTCAAGCCGGTGCCTGTGGCGATCGCGTTCATCGTCGGTGCGTTCGTGATCCTCTGGGCCGAGCGGCGCGAGCATCGCATCACCGTGGAATCGGTGGACGACATGCGCTGGTCCGACGCGCTGAAGATCGGCTTCGCGCAGGCTTTCGCACTGATTCCCGGGACGTCGCGCTCGGGCGCGACGATCATCGGCGGGCTGCTGTTCGGCCTCTCGCGGCGGGCGGCCACCGAGTTTTCGTTCTTTCTCGCCGTGCCGACCCTGATCGCGGCCGGTGGTTATGAGCTATTGAAAAATCGTGCGCTCTTCCAGTTCCAGGATCTGGGCATGTTCGGCGTCGGCATGATCGCGTCGTTCGTGTCGGCGTTCCTCTGCGTGCGCTGGCTGCTGCGCTACATTGCTTCCCATGACTTCAGCGTCTTCGCCTGGTACCGGATCGCTTTCGGCGTGATCGTGCTCGTCACCGCCTACGCGGGGCTCGTGGAGTGGACCACGCACGGCTGAGGCGCGTCACTCGGGAACGAGCCAGCGCACCGAGCTTCCCCCGCTTCCGGACTGCGCCAGCGCATCCGCGAGCCACGTGAGCAGCGGTCGCGCGGCCCCGTCGAGCTTCCAGGGCGGGTTGACGATCAGCATGCCGCAGCCACGCATCGTCGCGGCCCCGCTCTCGGGCGCGACCGTGAGTTCGAGCTGCAGAATCTTGCGAATCCCGGTCGCGACCAGGTCGCGCTCGAATCGCCGCATCGCCGCCGGCTCCATCAGCGGATACCAGATTGCGTAAATTCCGGTCGCCCAGCGGCGGCTCGCATCGACGAGTGCCGCGGTAATGCGAGCGAACTCACCGGCGCGATCGAAGGACGAATCGAGCAGGACCAGGCCGCGGCGCTCCTTGGGCGGCAGGTACGCCTTGAGCGCCTCGTAGCCATCCATGCAGCGCACTTGCACTTGCCGGTCGCCGGAAAACAACGCTTCGAGCTCTGCGCAATCGCGCTTGTTGAGCTCGGTGAGCACCATCCGGTCGCCAGGGCGGATCAACCCGCGCGCGATGCGCGGCGAGCCCGGATAGAACCGCAGTGTGGCGTCCGGGTTCTCGACCTGCACCGCGCTCAGGTAGCCGGACAACGCCTTGGGCGCATCGGTCAGATCCCGGAGTCTGCCGATACCGTTGGCGTACTCGCGCTTTTTCTCGGCCCAGGCATGTCGGAGGTCGTAGCGACCGGTCCCGGCGTGCGTGTCGAGATAGAAGAACGGCTTCTCCTTCTCGGCCAGCGCCCGCAGCAGGCGCACGAGCAGCGCGTGCTTGAGGACGTCGGCGAAGTTGCCGGCGTGAAAGTGGTGTCGGTAGGCGAGCAAGGCTGCGAGAACTCAGGAATCGACGGCACTCGGCAAGGAGTGAACCACCCCGCCGCCTTCGGCGGCACCCCTCCTTGAAAAGGAGGGGAAAGAACCGTTTCCCCGCCTCTCCGAGGAGGGGTGGCTGCGAAGCAGCCGGGGTGGTGACTGATCCAGCTGTCGCACCTCGATCACAACTTATCGTACTTGGTCGCCGTCCCGTGCGCCTTGTCGACCGGGTATTTCGCGGCGTTCAACACGAGCTTGCGCTGCGCGGCCTGAACCGGATCGACGCCCAGCCGATCGGCCAGTCGGATCAGAAAGAGCAGCACGTCGGCGATCTCCAGCTCGACTGCCGCAAGTGTCTCGGCCGACAGCTGCTCGCTCGC
>JAABRB010000461.1 GCA_011391185.1 Betaproteobacteria bacterium | reverse complement strand
CATCACGCCCTCCCGAACAGGCCGGTGGGCCGGACAATCAGGACGATCGTGGCGATCAGATAAAGCACCGCAAGCTCGATTTCGGCGAAGAAATGGATGCCGGCGGTGCGCACGAGGCTCACGATCAGCGCGCCGACCAGGGCGCCCTCCAGGCTGCCGAGACCGCCAATCACGACGACGACGAAGGCCAGGATCAGCGCCTCGACGCCCATGCCGAGCACCGCCGCCTGGGCCGGCACCACGACGGCCCCGCCGAGTCCAGCCATGAAGCAGCCGATGGCGAAGGCCTGCACATAGACGCGGCCGACATTGATGCCGAGCGCCGCCGCCATGCGCCGATCCTGCGAGGTGGCGCGCAGGATCACGCCGAAGCGGGTGCGGTAGATGAACCACCACAGGCCGATCGCGGCCAGCAGCCCGATCGCGATCACGAAGATGTTGTAGCGGGGATAGATCAGCCCGCCGATCGGAAAGCTGCCCATGGTGTCCATGATGGCGCCGGCGGTGAGCGGCGTGCCGCCGAACAGGAGCTTCATCATGTCTTCGAGAATCATCAGAAGCCCGAAGGTAACGAGCAGGTGATATTCTTCGGGCCGCTTATAGAGCGGCCTGAGCAGAGTCGGCTCGATCACTGCGCCGAGGGCGGCGATGGCGAAGGCACCGATCGGCAGGATCAGAAACAGCCCCATCAGCCCGATCTGGCCCGAGAGCGCGGTGCCGAATGCGCCGCCAACGGCCCAGGCCGAGACATAAGCGCCGAGCGCATAGAGCGTCCCGTGCGCCAAGTTGACGATGCGCATGACGCCGTAGATCAGGCTCAGGCCGGCGGCGATCAGGAACAGGACCGCCGCATAAAAAAACGCGTTGAGCAGCTGAATGATGAAGATCGTCAATTTTCCCCCTTACGCGCCCCCACGCGGTCTCCCTTAATCGGTTCTTGCTCAGTTGCTCCGAAACTCTACCCGAGCGATCGACGGATCGACAGTATTGCCGTCGAGAAAGATGCCCAGCACGACCGTATACTGGCCCGGCGGCAGGCTTTCCGGAAGCGCGATTGTGAAGCGCCCGTCCTCGTTCCACTGCATCTTGTCGACCTTGAGAACCGTGCCGTCGGGGCCGATCAGCAGATAACGGGAGACGACGAGCAGATTATCGGTGCCGCGCGCCGTCGTCCGCGACAGCGGCTCCTTCACCAGCCGGTATTCTCGCCCCATCCGCAAAATCATTTCGGCGTCGGCGCGGACCGTGATTATGCCCGCGTCCCGAGTCGCCGTTTTGATCACCGCCTTCGGCGGATTGACGAAGCGGTCGAAAGTACCAAAGCCCAATGGATAGGTGATGTCGCGGACCGCCTCCAGCACGACCGAGTCGGGCTTCCATTGCTTCAGCCGATAGGGGCCGTTGGTGACCAGGAAATGGCCGCTCTTTTCAGCAAACATCCTGAGCGAACGCCAGCGCACCTGCGCCTGGTCGACGGTAACGAGATCAGTCAGCGCCGCGGGGCGATAGCCTTCGCGCTCGAACTTGACGATCAAATCCTGCAACTTCGCTGCGAGCGACCGATCGCGCACCAAATCCAGCCAGGGGACCTTTCGCCTCGCGGCCTCTTCCTCCGAAAAAGCCGCGTATCCCCGGATCACCGCTTCTTCCATCAGCGCCAGCAGGTGCCAAGGCACCGTGCTCCACGGCGGCGCCAAGGCCGCCACTTGCCGATCATCGCCCGGAACATTCCTCAGATAAACCTCCAGCACGGGGATTTTCTGAATGACCTTCAAGTCTTCGGCGATGTCGTGGGTCGATCTTTCGACCCGTAGGACCTTGAGCCCGACCAGTCGCTCTTGCAGCGCGGCCAATACCGGCTCGAGGCGCGGCTCGTGAGAATTGCGGCTGAGGCTCGCCTTGGCTCCCCAGCGATAAGTGAAGACGAACGGATAGAGCAGGTCCGCCACCTCCATCTCGGAGCCGTCTTCGAAGGGCGACGTAAGAACCTCATAGATGACCTTCACCGAACCGAAAGTTCTGGCGTCCACACGCTGCAGCGCCCCCGCTCCCGGCACCGGGTGGAGCGCGTCGGCCGGCAACCTGATGCCGCCGGATTGCCCAACCGGCTTGCTGACATCAGTCTGGACACGATTGAGCATCCAGCTCGCGTTGGATGGAAACTGAATCATGGCGGGATCGCCGATGGCCGACCAGATCAGCCGTCCCATCACGTCGGTGAAGCCGGCCACCGGGTTCCAGGCGGCCTCGGGGAGATCGCGCACCGCAATGTGCAACTTGCCGTTCCACGGATATTCCTTGAGCTTTACGGTGCGAAGGAAAACCGGAGCGTTGAGCCCGCGGAATGCGTCGTAAGCGACGTTTTCGACTCCCGTCGGGTACGCTTCATTGACGAATTCTTCTTTCAGCGCGTAGCCCACCACCACGCGCTCGCAACGATCGGTAAGAGCCGCGACCAAGCGGCGCTCCACGTCCGCTTGCTCCTCCAGGCCGAGGATTTCGCCGCGGATCAGACGCTCATAGTTTTCTTCCACCGCTCGCCGCGGCGCACCCTGCAAATCCGGCGCCAGCAATCGATGCGCCTGGAACCAGCCCTCCTTGACCCACGGCGGCCCCGACCAGCCTGCGAAATGCACACCGGCTCCCGCGAGCAAGTCGTCCACCGCTACCTCCTCGAGCGTGACGTCCCCCCGGTCGGCAGCGAGCCCCCACCGTGCGCGGACGATCTTCGCCGCGAGCCGACCTTTCGCGCCAACTTTCATTGACGCCATCGGCGCCGTTGCGTGGCCGAGGGCAACCTTCGCCGCTTCGACACGGTCCACATGGTACAGGTAATCGGCGTGATAGGGCGTCACGGGATAAGGATGGAAGACGAAGCCGGCCGCCTTTTCCTCGCTGAGCGCCCCCTGGATTCCGCGCGCGGCAGCACAACGGTCAGCGTCGGAGGCAAAGGGCGATGAGGTCGCGTTGAAAGAAAGAACCAGAAACGATCCCAGCGACTTCACCGACTTCACGTGCTTGGGCACGGATCCGGCGAAGACCGGCACAGCGCTGACATAGGCATGCAGCGTTTCGTCGATGAGGCCCTTGCCCGCGGCCGCCGGGTCGACCGCGTCGATGCGGATCTCGTCGGGGTAATAGGAAGGAAAGTGGCCGACCGAATGACCGGCACCGCCCTGGCCGCCGGCGACAAGAATTCCCACA
>JAABRB010000460.1 GCA_011391185.1 Betaproteobacteria bacterium | reverse complement strand
CGTTATCGCCACCGAGACATTGATGCCCATCAGGCGTGCCGCGTCCTGATTCTGCACGACCGCAAGCAGCGCCTTGCCGAGACGCGCCCGGCGCGTAAAAAAGTGCAGGAGCCCGGCGAGCGCGAGCCCGATCACCGGGATCGCGAGCTGCAGCGGCGAGACGCCGATGCCCAGGATCTGGACGTAGTCGCTTGCGAGTGGCAGCGGGAACCCGCGCGGCTCCTTGCCGAACGTGAAGAGGACCGCGTTGTCGGCCACGATCCCGATCGCGACGGTGGCCATCAGCCACGCACTCGACCCGTGCCGCGCGAACGGCCGGATCGCAACCCGTTCCACCACGATGCCGTACAGCGCGCACAGTGCGAGCGCCATGGCCGCCGCGGGCACGAGCGGCCAGCCGAACGTCACCGCGAAAGTGTAGGCGAACACCGCGCCGAGCATCATCGAGCTGCCCTGCGAGAAGTTGACCGTGCTCGATACCGAATAGGTGATGTAGAACCCCAGCGCGAGGAGCCCGTACATGCTTCCCAGACCGATACCGGAGACGAGTGCGGAGGCGAGCATGGCGAGGTGAACGATGACGGCCAAACGAAGACGGCCGCCGCGTGGCGACCGTCCGACCCGGCCAATGATAGCCGCTCGGGGCGCGCAAACGCGCCCCGAAAGCGGCCCGTTACTTGACCATCCCGACCGGCAGGATCTTGCCGTCGATGAACTGTGTCCAGACGTAGTCGTTTTCGGTGACCGCGTCGTGAACCTGGGGCGAGAACGGCGTGGCGTAGGTCTTGATCAGCCCCTCGTACTTCCCGATCTTGTAGAACGCCTGGCGAATCGCGTCGCCATTGGTGGAGCCGGCAATCTGGATTGCCTGCGCCACCAGCATCATCGCGTCATAGGCGTTCGCGACCCCGACGGCCGGCGTCACGTCACCCGGACCCTTGATGTCGGGATACTTCGCCATCAGCGCCTTCATCACTTTCTCGCCGACCGGCGTCTGCTTGCCGAAGAAGCTGTAGGTCTGAACGAAATGCACTTTCTTGGCGTTCGGGCCCGCGAGCTCGGAGAATCGGCCCCCCGCCGGTCCCCAGTGCGAGACGATGGGAACGTCCCAGCCCATGCGATCCAGCGACTTCACGACCTGCGCCGAGGGTCCGACGTTGCCGACCAGGAAGAGGGTGTCGGCGCCGGCGGCCTTGAGGCGCGTGAGCTGCGGCACGACGTCGATGTCGTTCCCCTCGAATTTCTCGATGCCGGCGGGCGTGACATTCTTGGCCGCCATGGCCGCGCGGAGCCCTTTCTCGTTCGACTCGCCCCACGGATTGTTGATGAGGATGAGTCCGGGCTTCTTCGTGTTGAAGTTCTTCTGCGCGTACTGGAGCATCGCCTTGTCGACGATCTCGTCGACGGCCGAGACGCGGAACACGAAGTTGGGATCCCCCTTGTTCTTGGTGATCGGCGTGCCGGCAGCCCACGGCCCGATGAAGGGCACCTTCGCCTGGTTCATGATCGGGACGATCGCAAGCGACACGGGCGTGTCGAGTCCGCCGAAGAGGACCGCAACCTTCTCGTTGAAGACGAGCTCGCGCGCGGCGATGACGCCTTTGGCCGGCGTGGCCTCGTCATCACGGCGGATCAGCTCGAATTTTCGGCCGCCGAGAACGCCGCCCTTGGCATTGAGCTCCTCGATGGCGATCGTGAGGCCGCGCGTGATGGCCTCTCCCGCGCGGGCCGATTGCCCGGAGAGCGCCGTGGTCAGGCCGATTTTGATCGGATCGGCGGCTACTGCGGAAAACGTCAGACCTGCGCCTACTACAGGCAGGGCAAGCAGGCCGAGCTTGAGCACCGAGCGACGCCGCCAGGCAACTGTGTCGAAGCGAATCATGCGAACCTCCTCCATGTTGTGTGAAGACGGTCGCGAGCCGACCGGGCGCGGGACCGATACTGCGCAGTACACGCAGCACAGCAAGCGCTGTGCCAGCTCCGCCGCGAACCGCCGGCCTGCAGCCTAGCCTGCTAAGATCGCGGTGCAACTTCCAGGGGGAACTCCGTGCCGACGCATGCTACCGCAACTCGCTCCGGCGCTTCCGACTCCCTCGCGGCCGCCGCGGGGATCGTTGAGCGATACCTCGAGGCGCTCATGATCCCGGACCCCGAGACTGCCCGCCAGTATATCGCCTCGCGTCTGGAAATCGTCTTCACCGGGAATCGCCCGATGCAGGACCCCGCCGAATGCGCCGCTTTCAACAAGAGCCGCTACAAATGGGTGAAGAAGAAATTCGACCGCGCCGACGTGGTCGCCGGGGGCACGCCAGAGGAGACTGTCGTCTACCAGATCGGGACCGTCTATGGGGAGTGGCCAGACGGCACCCCGTTCGCGGGCAACCGTTACGTCGACCGGTACGTCTTGCGCGGCGGCAAGATCGTCAGGATGGAGGTGTGGAACGACAGCGCCGAGATCCTGCTCGTTCGCGGCGGTCTCGCGCAGCCCTGAACCACGCGGTCACCGCCGGTTTCGCGCACCGCAAAAGTGCGGCGCGCCCCATACCGGGACATCGAATTCATCCCCGTCATCTACTCCCGGAATCCTCAATGGACCTCGACTTCGGCAAGCTCACCGAGCATCAGCGCTACAAGCTGATGGCCAGCCTCATCATCCCCCGGCCCATTGCGCTCGTCACGACCGTCAATGCGCGCGGCGTGGTCAATGCGGCGCCCTTCAGCATGTTCAACATGCTGGGCGAGGAGCCGCCCATCGTGATGATCAGCCTCAACAAGCGTGAAAGCGGCGAAGTCAAGGACACCGCGGCCAACATCCTTGCCAGCGGCGAGTTCGTCGTGCACCTCGTGGACGAGTCGATCGCCGACCAGATGCATCGCTGCGGCGAGCACTTTCCGCCGGACGTGAGCGAAGTCGAGGTCGTCGGGTTCAGCACCGCACCGTCGATCGCGATCAAGCCGCCGCGCATCGCGGAGGCTCCGGTGTCGCTCGAGTGCACGCTCTTCGAGAAACTCGAGACGCCGAGCCGGCACATCTTCATCGGACGCGTGCTGTGGATGCACGCCCGCGACGACCTGATCGACCTGGAGCGCTACCGCGTGCGGCTGCAGAACTACTTCCCGATCGCGCGGTTCGGCGCGAGCTTCTACACCCGCACGCGCGACCGGTTCGCGATCAGCGAGGGCGCGCACCCGGAGAATTCCACGT
>JAABRB010000459.1 GCA_011391185.1 Betaproteobacteria bacterium | reverse complement strand
GCTCACGAAGACGACCTTCTTCGCGTTCTGGCTGATGTTGATGAACCCGCCGCATCCCGCGATGCGGTCGCCGAAGCGGCTCGCGTTGACGCTGCCGGTGCGATCGCACTCCGCAAAACCGAGGAATGCCGCATCGAGGCCGCCGCCGTCGATCAGATCGAACTGCGAGCAATGATCGATCACCGCCTGCCAGTTGACCGCCGCGCCGAAATCGAGGCCGCCCATCGGCACGCCGCCGATCACGCCGGGGTCGACCGTGAGCGTCATGAGCTCGCTCAGCTTCTCCTCGTTCGCGATCGTCGGAATGCAGTCGGGCATGCCGAGCCCGAAGTTGACCACGCTGTTCGCGCCGAGCTCCATGGCTGCGCGGCGAGCGATCACCTTGCGATCGCCAAGATCGAGCGGCTTGATGTGCTTGAGCGGGATGCGGACTTCTCCCGAGAAGGCGGGGTTGTACTGGGTTCCGTAGGTCTGCATGTGGTGCTCGGCTTCGGCGACCACCACGCAATCCACCAGGCTTCCCGGGATGCGCACCTGCCGCGCATCGAGGGTTCCCTCGGCTGCGATCCGCTCGACCTGGCAGATCACGTAGCCGTGCGAGTTCTTCGCGGCGATCGCCATGGCAAGGTTCTCCAGGACGAGGGATTCCTTCTCCATGGTGATGTTGCCGTCCGGATCGGCGGTCGTGCCGCGAATGAACGCGATCTTGATCGGCTGCCCGCGGTAGTAGAGATACTCCCTGTCGAAGACCGACAGCACCTGTACGAGATCCTCGGTCGTGCGGGCATTCATCTTTCCGCCTTCCTGGCGGGGGTCGACGAACGTCCCCAGGCCGACCGCCGAAAGGGTGCCGGGCTTGCCGGCCGCGATGTCGCGATAGAGGTGCGTGATCACGCCCTCGGGAAGGTTGTACGCCTCGATCCTGTTCTCCGCGATCAGCGCCGCCAGCTTCGGCATGAGGCCGTAGTGGCCACCGATGGTGCGGCGGACGAGGCCTTCGTGCGCGAGGTGGTTGAGCCCCTTGTCCTTCGCGTCACCCTGGCCGCCGGCAAAGATCAGCGTGAGATCGCGCGGCGTGCCCGTTGCGAGGAAGCGCTGCTCCAGTGCGACGAACAGCTGATCGGGGGTGCCGTTGCCGCCGTAACCGGTCGTCGCGAGCGTGTCGCCGTCGTGGAGGATGGCAATCGCGTCCTCGACAGGAATGATTTTCTTCAGCATGCGCCGGCCCATGATACGCCGGCGCGCGACGCCTCGTCAGCTGTCGCGCGCGCCCTCGGCGGGCGGACTCTTCCCGGTCGCGTGCGGCAGGATGATGCAGGTGGTGGTGCCATGCGCGTAAAGGCGGCCGTCGGGGCCGCGCAGATGTCCCTCGGCGGTCGCGATGCGGTTGCCGCGGTGAACGATCCGGCCTGCGGCCCGCAAGAGGCCGGTGCGGGCCGTGATCGCCTTGACGAGGTTCACCTTAAGCTCGATCGTGGTGTATCCGACTCCGGCGGGCAACGTCGAGTGGACCGCGCACCCCATTGCCGAGTCGAGCATCGTGCACGCGACACCGCCGTGCACCGCGCCGCTCGGGTTGTAATGGAATTCCATCGGCTCGGTTTCGAATACTGCGCTGCCTTCGCTGGCCTCGACGAGCGCGAAACCGACCGTTTGCGCGAATGGCGCCGGCGGCAGTTCCCGGGCAATCATCGCGCGCAGGTAATCGAGTCCCGCCATGCCGGCGCCGGCCTGCGCGCCGACGTGCGGATCCTCCCACGTGACCGTCCGGGTGCGGGGCGCAACGTTCGTCGTCACAGTTCGTTTTCCTCGTAAAGATCGGTGGGTGCGGGGCGACGATCGCTCGGCGCGAGGGTAATCAACCGAAGGTGACTCCCGTCCGGATGGGCCGTCACGCGGAAACCGACCGAACGCGCCAACGCGAGCATGGCGGTATTCGTCGCGAGAACATCGCCGGTGATACGGTCGATGCCGGCCGCAACGGCGTGATCCACCAGCCGCGCGAGCAGCCGCTTGCCGATCCCGTGTCCGTGCCACGCGTCGGCCACGGTGATGGCGAACTCGGCGGAGTTCGGGTCGGTGTCGGACCGGGCATAACGCGCGACGCCGATCGGCATCTCATCGCCCGCGAACGTGATCGTGGCAATGAGCGCGAGATCGCGCGTGAAATCCACGTTCACGAGCTGATTCAGGAGCCGGGCGTTGTGCTTGATCCCGCCGTTCAGAAACCGCTGGTAGAGACTCTCGGAAGAAAGGGCTTTCCCAAGGGAGACGATGAGTTCCGCGTCGTCGGGCATCAAGGGCCGCACCACGATGGCGTGGCCGGGAATCAGCGGCCACCCGGTCGTGAGCGCGGCGCGGCGGTCCGGCGTCATCTTGCGTCTCCCGCCTGGAGCAATGTGGATTCCGGCCGCTCGAGATCGGAAAGGGCGGGAGACTGCCGCTGCAGAGGCGCAGCATTTCGCGCGATGAGGGCCTCGAAGGCGGTTGTGGCGTGCCGCACGGTGTCCGGACTTCGCAGCAACCGGCGATCGTGGTGGACCGCGTAGACGATCGCAAAGAGCTCGAAAGCGAACTGCGCCGGATCGCTGTCGCGATCGAGGTGGCCTTCCATCACCGCGAGCTTTACGGCGCGGGCGACCGCGCGGCGCAGATCCTGCTGGGCGGCGACCAGTGCGTCGCGCACTGCGCCGGGGCGATCGTCGTACTCCGTCGTCGCACCGATGATGACGCAGCCGCCCGGGGTGGCCGGATCGTCCGACCAGGCGAGCCAGCGGCGGAAGAGCTCACGCAGGCGGGGCAGACCCCGGGGGGCTGCGAGCGCGGGGGCGAAGGCCGTGCGCTCGAATTTCTCCCGCGCGCTGGCAAGCGTCGCGAGCTGCAGGTCTTCCTTGGATCCGAAGTGGGCGAACAGGCCGCTCTTGGACATGCCGAGGCGACCGGCGAGCGAGCCGATAGTGAGTCCCTCCAGCCCGTGCTCGCTTGCCAGCGCCACCGCATGGTCGAGGATCTCTTGTCGGGTTCGTTGTCCTTTCCGCATAGACGGAAAATAGCACGAACGTTCGCGTTATTGCAATAACACTCTTCGTCTTGACATTATGAAGAGATATGCTTGATAACAATCATATAGAAATCATTTCTAAAGTTCTACGCGAAGTATGTGAGTCCTTTGAATCAAATATTCGAGTAATTCGGCGCCTCGGCGCG
>JAABRB010000048.1 GCA_011391185.1 Betaproteobacteria bacterium | reverse complement strand
GGCCTGATCCTGCGGAAATCCATCGACGACGTGCTGGGTGATGCAGCCGTCGACGCGGTGCTCGTAGTGACGCCGCACAGCACCCACGAGTCGCTCGTGATCGCCGCGGCGCAGGCGGGCAAGCAGGTGTTCTGCGAGAAACCGTTCACGCTGACCACCGCGAGCGCGGAGCGAATGCTCGCCGCCAGCGATAAAGCCGGCATCGTGCTCGGCATCGGCCACGAGCGGCGCTTCGAGCCCGCGATGGAAGAGATCGCACGGCTGATCGCTGCGGGAAGCCTGGGCCGGATCCTGCACATGGAGGCGAACGTCAGCCACGACCTCTTCGCACATGTCGACGCAAACAACTGGCGCGTCGGCGAAGCGGACGCACCGGCAGCCGGAATGACCGCGCTCGGCGTGCACCTCACCGACCTCTTCATCTCCTACGCCGGTCGACCGAAGTCCGTGCGGGCGCGGACCGCCCACGTGCTGCCGTCCGCCACCGGAAGGGATCACCTGTCGATCTGGCTCGATTTCGAATCCGGCGCGACGGCCGCGATCACCTCGCTTGCCTCGACCCCTTACTACGGCCGGCTGACGGTCTTCGGCTCGCAGGGCTGGGCGGAGGCGCGCGAGGGCGCGAACGTGGACAAGGAGTTGCCGAGCGAGCTCGTGGTGAGCGATGCGTCCGGCAAGCGCACCGCGAGATCATTCCCCGCGGCGCAAACTGTGCGCTCGAACCTGGAATCGTGGGCGAAGGCGGTGGCCGGCAAGGCGCCGTATCGATATACACGCGAACAGATACTGGACAACGTGCGCGTGCTCGACGCCGTCGTGCGCTCATCAAAGGAAGGCGCGACACTCATTGCGCTCTGAAGCGGCGCCCTGGCGCGGTTTAACCCCATGACCTTCGAGATGTTCGCCACCTGCCCGCGCGGACTCGAGCCGGTGCTCGCGGGCGAGCTCGAATCATGCGGCGCACGCAACGCGCGCACGGTCGGTGGCGGCGTGCACTTCACCGGCGATCTCGCGCTCTGCTATCGCGCCAACCTCGAGAGCCGCATCGCATCGCGCATCCTGCTGCGCGTATTGCAAAAGCCCTATCGCACCGACCAGGACGTGTACGACGTCGCACATTCGGTGCGCTGGGGCGAGCGCTTCGCCGTCGGCTGCTCGATCCGGGTGGACGTCGCGGCGATCCGCAGTCCGCTGAAGAGCCTCGAGTTCGTGACGCTGCGCATCAAGGATGCGGTGTGCGACCGCTTCCGGGTCGACGCCGGCAGCCGTCCGGACGTGGATACGCGCAAGCCGGACGTTCGCATCCACGCCTTTCTCGACGAGCACACCGTCACGCTGTATCTCGACACCTCGGGCGAGCCGCTCTGGAAGCGCGGCCTGCGCGGCGCGACGGGCGAGGCGCCGCTGCGCGAAAACCTGGCCGCGGGAATCATCGCGCTTACCGGCTGGCAGCCGGACGAACCGTTTTTCGATCCGATGTGCGGCAGCGGCACGCTCCTCGCCGAGGCGGCGCAAATCGCGCTGGGGATCGCCCCCGGCAGCCGGCGCGCCTTTGCGTTCGAGCGACTGGAGGGTTTCGACGCATCTTTGTGGCGGGCGCTTCGCGAAGCCGCACTCGAACGCGCAACCGGAGCGCAAAAACCGGCGATCTTCGGTGCGGATCGCGATGGAAGCATTCTCGAAAGCGCGCAATCCGCGCTCGAGCAGACCGGGTTGTCCGGGGCCGTGACGCTCCAGCGCGCAGACGTACTCGATGTTGCTGCGCCTGCGCCGGGCGGTGTCATGGCGACCAACCCGCCGTACGGCGTGCGGGTTGGCGAAGACGCGGCGCTCGCGGCGTTCTATCCGAAGCTCGGCGACGCGCTGAAGGCGCGCTTTGCCGATTGGCGCTGCTACATCCTCACCGCGGACCTGCGACTTGCGAAGCGGATCGGGCTCAAGGCCTCGAAGCGCACGCCGCTATTCAACGGACCGCTCGAATGCCGGCTGTTCGAGTTCCGGATCGTTTCAGGGTCGATGCGGACGCCGCGCGAGAAAGTCTGAACCGAACCACCCCGCCGCCGTTCGCGCAGACGCATACTCCAGGAAGAGGATGGTCTGGTTTTTCTCCCTCCAAGGAGGGGTGCCCGCGCAGCGGGCGGGGTGGTTAAGCGAACGCAGCACACCACCCCGTCGCCTTCGGCGCCACCCCTCCTCGAAGAGGAGGGGAGAAAGCCGCGCACTTCCCGCGCGAAGCGGCGCGGTTTGACTTGCATCCGGTTAGCGGTACCATCGTCCCGCAAAACACCCACGAATACCCTGAGGAGGAGACAGTCATGGTGGAATGCCTGATGCAACGCCGCAAATCGCGTGCGCTCGCGGCGATCGCGTTCGCTGCGCTGGTCGGCGTGGGCGTGCCGGCTGCCGCAGTCGCGCAGACCGTGGAACTGAAGGTGGCGACCTTCGTGGTCCCGCAGCACCCCTACTCCAAGTTCCTGCAGGAATGGGCCGACCTGGTCGGCAAGAAGTCGGACGGCAAGGTCAAGGTCACGATCTTCCCCAACAGCCAGATGGGCCCCGCCCCTCGGATGTATGACCTCGCCCGCACCGGGCAGGCGGACATCAGCTGGTTCGTTCACGGATTCACGCCGGGCCGCTTTCCGCTCACCGACATCTCGAACATGCCCTATCTCTTCGGCAGCGGAGAGATCGGCTCCAAGGTGCTGAACGAACCCGAGATCCGCGCCATCCTCGACAAGGAGCACGCGGGCGTCCACGTGCTGATGCTCTACACGCACCAGCCCGGCAACGTGAACACAGCCGCGAAGCCGATTCACACGGTCGAGGATCTGAAGGGGCAGCGGATTCGTTTCGCCTCGCCGGTCGTACGCGAGTTCATCGCCCAGCTCGGCGGAACGCCGGTCGGAATACCGTCACCCGAGATCGTCGAGAACATGCAGAAGGGAACACTCGACGGTGCCTTCATCGACTACGGCGGCGCAGGCATCGCGTTCCGCATGGGCCCGGTCACGAAGTACACGACCGAGCTGTATGCCTACGTGGTGAGCTTCGGTACCGTCATCAACCAGCGCAGCTGGGATGCCCTGGGTCCCGCGTCCCAGAAAGTCCTGACCGACGCCATGGAAGAACTGGGTGGCGGGGCTGAAGCCGGCCGCCGGTTCGACAGCATCGACACCCCGGGCAAGAACGCCATGATCAAGGCGGGCACGCAGATCATCACCCTGGCGCCCGAGGAGCAGGCAAAGTTTCGCGCGGCGGGTGCTGCGGTCACCGAGCGCGTCCTCGCCGACATGGAAGGGAAGGGCATGCCGGCAAGGAAGGTCTACAAGCTGATGCAGGACTACGCGGCGAAAGCCGGAAAGACGTCCAAGAGCTTCTGGAAATAGCCGCATGTCCGAGCGCCGCGTGTCCGTCGAGTGGCCGGATCGACTGGGGGAACGGCTCGCGGCAGCGGCCCGGCCGTTCGGCTGGGTGGCCGTGGTGGCGCTGGTTTTCATGATGATGCTGACCACCGTGGCGGTGCTCCTGCGGGCGCTCTTCGGCATCGAGGTCCTCGGCGTCGTCGACATGATGGAGATGGCGCTCGCCGTGTGCATCTTCGTCGCGCTCCCCGGTGTGTTCCTGCGCGACGAGCACATCGCCGTCGGCCTCGTCGATTCGCTCCGCTCGGCACGCCTCACGTTTGCATTGCAGCTCATCGGTCTCATCCTCGCGCTCGTGTTCGTCGTGGTGACACTCGTCGAGATCGTGCCGCCCGCGCTCGACAAGTATCGCTACAACGAGGGCACGATGACCCTGCAGCTGCCGCGCTGGTGGCAGGCGATACCGATTGCGGTGGGCTTCGCCTGCTCGGCGGTCGCGATCGTCGCGGTCGCCTGGCGGCTGATCCGCCGCGGCCCGGCCCGCGCGCTCGATCTGCCTGGCGCGGACGCGGACTGATTCTCGATGTCCAGCGAGCTCATCGGCCTCGCGGGCCTGGCGGCGCTCGTCGGCCTGGTACTCGCACGCGTGCCGTGCGCGGTTGCGCTCGGACTGGTCGGATTCGTCGGCTACGCGGCAGTGGATGGCTGGCGACGCGCGTTGATCGCGGTCGGCAATGTTCCCTACGAGATGGCGGAGAAGTACACGCTCACGGTGGTGCCGCTGTTCGTGCTCATGGGCGCAGTCGCCGCGCGTGCCGGAATGTCAAAAGAGCTCTACCGCGCCGCAAATGCGCTCTTCAGCGGCCTGCGCGGCTCCTTGGCGATGGGCACGATCGGCGGCTGCGCGGCCTTCGGCGCGATCTGCGGCTCCTCGCTTGCGACCACCGCGACATTCGCGCGGGTGGCGGTGCCAGAGATGCAGCGCCACGGCTACGATCTTCGCCTCGCCACCGGCGTCGTGGCCTCCGGCGGCACGCTGGGTATCCTCATCCCGCCCTCGATCATCCTGATCATCTACGCGCTCTTCTCGGAGCGCAGCGTGCCGGAGATGTACGCGGCAGCGCTCTTTCCGGGCATCGTGCTCACGGTGCTGCACATTGTGGCGATCGCGATCATCGCGCGCCTGCAACCCTGGCGCGTGCCGAAGGAGCCCGGCGTGCCGTTCAATGCGCGGGTGCGCGCGGCCGGAGCGCTGTGGAAAACGGCGATCCTGTTCGCGATCGCGGTTGGCGGCATCTACGCCGGGATCATGAGCCCCACCGAGGCCGCCGCGGTCAGCGCTTTCGCGGCGATCGTCATTGCTTTCGCCACGTGCGACTTCAAATGGCGGGAGCTCGGTGCGGCGCTCATGGAGACCGCGTGGACGACCGGCACGCTGTTCTTCATCGCGCTCGCCGCGTTCCTGTTCGGCTATTTCATGGTGCTCACCCAGCTGCCGCTGACCGTCGCGACCTGGGTGAAGGGCCTGGACGTGCCGCCCTGGACGGTCATCATGATCCTGGTGATGGTGTACATCGTGCTCGGGTGCTTTCTCGACTCCCTCAGCATGATCGTGGTGACCGTGCCGGTGTTCCTGCCGCTCGTGCAGACACTCGGCTATGACCCGGTCTGGTTCGGGATTCTGGTCGTGGTGGTGGTCGAGATGGGGCTCATCACGCCCCCGGTCGGGCTGAACATCTTCGTCCTGCGTGCGCAGCTGCCCGACATCCCGCTCGGCACGATGTTCAAGGGGATCGGCCCGTTCCTCGCGGCGGACATGGCGCTGGTATTCCTGCTGCTGGCTTTTCCGGCACTCGCACTCTGGTTGCCGAAGGCGCTGAAGTTTCTCTAATTCCCGCCCCACACTTCGCGCGACACCTCGACGATGCGCTCGAGCTTGCGCCACTGCTCGTCTGGCGTCAGCTTGTTGCCGTGGTGCGTGCTGGCAAAGCCGCACTGCGGCGAGAGGCACAGGTTCTCCAGCGGAATGTATTTCGCCGCCTCGTCGATGCGCCGCTTGATGTCGTCCTTGCTTTCCAGCGTGCCCGCCTTGGAGGTGACGATGCCAAGCACCACCTTCTTGCCCTTCGGCAGCAATCGTAGCGGCGCGAAAGTCCCGGCGCGATCGGTGTCGTACTCCATGAAATAGCCGTCGACGTTCGTCGAGAACATCGCCTCGATCACCTCGTCCTGGTAGCCGCCTGCGGCGAACCAGGTGCTGCGGAAGTTTCCTCGACAGGTGTGCATGGTGACGGCCATTCCGGGCGGTCGCCTGGCGAGCGCGCCGTTGATGGCGTCGGCGTACGCACGGTGCAGCGTCGCCGGATCGTCGCCGTGTGCCCGGAAGTTTTCGCGCACCTTCTCGTCGCACAAGTAGGAGAAGCTCACATCGTCGAGCTGGAGGTACGTGCAGCCAGCCTTAGCGATATGACCGATCGCGTCGCGGTAGGCAAACGCCGCATCCGCCCAGAACTCGGCGAGATCGGGATAGGCCTCGCGCGAGATCGCGTTCCGCCCGCCCCGGAAGTGCAGCGTGGCCGGCGCGGGAATGCAAAGCTTGGGCGTCTTTTTGACGATCGATTTCAGAAACTTGAAATCCTCGGTCATGATCGGTTGCGTGCACCGGACCTTGCCGGTGATGCTTGCCATCGGCGGCACGTCCTCCGCCTGGAAGGTCATCCCCTCCACCTTGGTCAGCGTGACGCCCTCGAGCTGCTTCACGAAGTCGAGATGCCAGTAGTCGCGACGGAACTCGCCGTCGGTGATGCCCCGCAGGCCGACCGCCTCCTGCTTCGCGACCGCTTCGCGTATCGCGCGATCCTCGACGGTTTTCAGCTCGGCAGGCGGCAACGTGCCCGCTTTCGCTTTGGCGCGCGCCTCGGCCAGCTCGGGTGGACGCAGCAGGCTGCCGACGTGGTCGGCGCGGTAGGGGGGGTTGGTGGTCATGGTCGAACTCTCCCGGAGTAATTGATCAATTTTTCAGCGCCTTCTCGTGCACCCAGGCGGCCTGGCGCGGCGCGCGCTTGGTGCGGCTCCACTCGTCGAGCATCGCGTCGCGCACGCCGGCGAGACGCGCGGTCATCTCCGGTGTCATGGTGTCGACCGTCAGCTCCAGCCGGTGGCCGTTCGGGTCGAAGAAATAAATCGACTTGCAGATGACGTGGTCGGTCGGCCCGATCACCGCGACGCCGTGCGACTTGAGCTTGGCCTTGTAGATGAGCAGAGTCTCCTCGTCGGGAACGCGCAGCGCGAGATGCTGCACCCAGGCCGGGGTGTTCGCGTCGCGCCCCATCGGCGGCGACTCAGGCACCTCGAAAAAGGCGACGTAGCTCCCGTCGTCCATGCGGAAAAAGATGTGCATGTAGGGCGACACCTCGCCGGTACTCGGCACACGATCTTCCGCGACCGCCATGGTGTATTCGAGCCCCAACACGCGCGTGTAGAAATCCGCGGTTTCGCGCGCGTCCTTGCAGCGATAGGCGACGTGATGCAGCGACTTGATGTCCATCGTCGGATCTTCTCGCATCCTGACTCGCGGAAGGGTGCGCGGTCATTCTAGCACCGCCCCTCACGCATTTCGCACGATGGGATCCCGCTGGCGGATGGTCAGGTCGGCTTGCGAGCCGTAACCTGCCGCGCACTGATGGCGAATGGCGGGCACTTCGACCCGGATCCGGCGCGGCGCTGCGGATCGCTCGCGAGGCACTACCCGAGTACTACCCCACGACGCTCCTTGGTCAGGCGGCTGCGCCCAGGCCGGCCCGCGCACGAGGTTGCACGCTAGTGATCGCGTGCGTCCATGCCCTGGAGCAACAGCGCGCACTCCGGATCCGTCTCGTGCAGCTTGTACAGCACACTCTCGATCCCGGTCCGATCGTGAATTCGGTCGTGCAGGTGGAGCTGGGTCTTCAGCTTCTCCACGCATCTCTGCTGTTCGACTGTGCAAGAAAGCTCGAAGGTCCCGACGAAGGGCGTGCGCTCCCGGGTGCCGCCGACCACCGGCGACGCAACGAGCAGCGCCGCTGCAAGGGCTGCGCAGATCCTGTCGAGTCTCACGCTTTCCTCCATTTTGGCTCAGTCGCAGGCGCACCGGCGCCAGCACATGGCAGCAGATTACGCGCCGCCCGCCGCGTGGTCTGCGTGCCCGCGCACCGAATTAGTGTGAACTCTTCACACTCGCCGGAATCATCTCCCTGCGGGATCCGATCATCCAGCCTGGTCGGAGGTTGCTCCTTTGCCTGCGCGAACTGTCTGACACAAAGTCCGTAGCGCACAACGCCGCGGGTTCCGGCGGACCAGAACGAATTGTTCCGGGGTTTCGCTCTTGATGCCGCAACCGCGAGCGGTCGAGGGACTCGGCGTATGATCTCGCGTCGTGTTGCTGCGCCGGCTGAAACGCGTCAAGAGCGCCCATGTCGAAAGTCGAGTCCATGCCTGAAAGCGGGGCCGAGGCCACGTGGCGGGAGTTCTGGAATACGCAACTCGCCTCGCACCTTGCCGCGCTTTTCAATTCCGCCGATCGCGCAGTGCTCGCCGAGCTCCAGGCGGACGCAGAGTGGGTCTCGCTGCGTGGAGGCGACATTCTCTTCCGGCGCGGGGACCCGGGAGACGCGGCGTATACCGTGCTGTGCGGACGCCTGCGCATCATCGACGACAGCGCGGGCGAACTGGCGCTTAACGAAGTCGGTGCCGGAGAAATTCTCGGCGAGATGGCGCTCCTTTCGGCGGAGCGGCGCGCGGCGACGGTCCTCGCCGTGCGTGATTCGCTGCTTGCGCGGCTCCCGGCGGCGGCCTTTCACCGCCTGATCGAACGGGAGCCGGCCGCGCTGCGGCGAATCAGTGCCCTGCTGAGCGAGCGGCTGCGGAATCAGAGCGCTTACGCGCGGCGCCAGAAAGCGGTGATCCGGACCATTGCCGTCGTACCCGCCGGTGCGGGTCCCGGCGCCGCGGAGTTCGCGCGTCGACTTTCCGAGGCGCTCACTCGACTGGGCAGTACGCTCCACGTTGACGCACGGCGCGTGGACCAGGCGCTTGGGCGCGAAGGGATCGCGCGTTGCGCGGAGCATGACGCGGCGAGTCCCCGGCTCGTGCAGTGGCTGAACGAGCAGGAGCTCGCGAATCGCTTCGTGCTCTACGAGACCGATCCACTGCTCACGAGCTGGACCGAGCGGGCCATTCGCCAAGCCGACCACGTGGTGTTCGTTGCCGATGCCGCGACACCAATTGAGTCGGGCGAGATCGAGCGGAGTCTCGCCGCGCGCTGGCAAACCGGGCGTGCCCCGCGGCGCAGCCTCGTCCTCCTGTATGAAGGCGGTGCGCCACGCGGCGCGGCGGCCTTCATCGCGGTCAGGAAAGTCGATTGTCATTATCAGATCGACATGGACCGGGCCGGGGATCTTGCCCGGCTCGCACGCTGTCTCACCGGAGCAGGCATCGGTCTGGTCCTCGGTGGCGGCGGCGCGCGCGGTTTCGCGCACCTGGGCGTTCTCCGTGCGCTTGCCGAGGCAGGCGTTCCCGTCGACTGGGTGGGCGGGACGAGCGTGGGCGCGATCATCGGTGCGCTCGTTGCGCAAAGGCTTTCCCCGGAAGCGGCGCTTGCGCAGTGCAAGAAGCACTTCTCGTCGCTGAAGGACCCGACTTTTCCGGTTGTCGCCCTGCTCGCCGGTCGGCGGATCCGCGTGAAGCTCGAGCACGTGTTCGGGGCCACGGCGATCGAGGATCTGCTGCTGCCCTTTCTGTGCGTTTCCACCAATCTCTCGCGCGCGACGCAGACCGTGCACGAGCGCGGGGCTCTGGCGCGCGCGATCCGCGCGAGTATTTCGCTGCCGGGCGTCCTGCCTCCGGTAAGCATGGGCGGAGATCTGCATGTCGACGGCGGGCTCGTAAACAACCTGCCGATCGACGTGATGGCGGCAAAACCGGAAATCGGCACGGTGCTTGCTGTCGACGTGAGCGCGGAGGTCGAGATGCGGGCGCCGTCGGATCTGGCGCTCGAGAGGTCCGGGTGGCGCATGCTCTGGGAACGAATGCACCCTGGGAATGCCCGGAGCGAATTGCCCTCGATCATGAGCTTGCTCACGCGCAGCGCGCTCGTCGCGAGTGTCCACTGGACCCGCGAGCGGCGCGCGGCCGAGGCAGCAAGCCTGTATCTGCGCATCCCCATGGCCGATCTGCGGCTGCTCGACTTCGGGCGGATCGACGAGATCGTGGCGCGCGGCTACGAGGCCGCACGCGACGCGATACACGCATGGTCCAACGAGCGTCCGCGCTGGTAGCGCGCGGCGATGGAGTTGCCGCGAGGCTCGATCAGGAGATCGAGAGGTGGTCGATCCCCTGCGTGATGTCGCGGTTCTTCGCCTCGGTGGAATGCAGCTTGATCATGAGGCGCAGGTCGTTCACGCTATCCGCGTTACGCAAGGCATCTTCGTACGTGATGATGCCCGTGTCGTACAGATCGAAGAGATGCTGGTCGAAAGTCTGCATGCCCAGCTCGCGCGAGCGCTTCATGATCTCCTTGATCTCGTGCACCTCGCCTTTGAAGATCAGGTCGGAGATGAGCGGCGAGTTCAGCATGACTTCCACCACCGCGATCCGGCCCTTGCCTTCTTTCCGCGGGACGAGCCGCTGCGAGACCATCCCGCGCAGATTGAGCGAGAGATCCATCAGGAGCTGCGGGCGCCGCTCCTCGGGGAAGAAGTTGATGATCCGATCGAGCGCCTGGTTCGCGCTGTTCGCGTGCAAGGTCGCCATGCAAAGGTGGCCGGTTTCCGCGAAGGCAATGCCGTAGTCCATCGTCTCTCGGTCGCGGATCTCGCCCATCAGGATGACGTCCGGCGCCTGGCGCAGGGTGTTCTTCAGTGCCACCCCCCACGACTCGGTGTCCACGCCGATCTCGCGCTGGGTGATGATGCAGTTCCCATGCGGGTGCACGTACTCGACCGGGTCCTCGATCGTGATGATGTGCCCGTAGGAGTTTGCGTTGCGGTGACCCACCATCGCAGCGAGCGACGTGGACTTGCCCGAGCCGGTCGCGCCGACCATGATCACCAGGCCGCGCTTGGCGAGCGCAACTTCCCTCAGCACCGGCGGGAGATTGAGCTCCTCGAAAGTCGGGATCTTGGCGTTGATGGTCCGCAGCACCATGCCGATGGAACCCATCTGTACGAACGCGTTGACCCGGAAGCGCCCGATGCCGGAGGGGCTGATCGCGAAGTTGCACTCCTTGCTCGATTCGAACTCGGCGGCCTGCCGGTCGTTCATCACCGAGCGCACGAGATCCTGGGTGTGCTGCGGTGTGAGCGGCTGTTGCGACACAGGTGTCACCTTGCCGTCGACCTTGATGGCCGGAGGAAATCCGACCGTGATGAAAAGGTCGGAGGCCTTCTTGCTGAACATCAGCTTCAGAAGGTCGCTGATGAATTTGGATGCCTGGTCTCGTTCCATGTTCTACCTCGTTCCAGGGACGCGCAACGCGCCCATTATGCGCCTCGCCCGATCGGTTGGGACCCCCGGGGGGGCGGCCGATCAGCCGATGAAGGAGTCCTTGTTCTGCGCGCGCACGCGGGCTTCCGCAACCGTCACCACGCCCCGCTTCACGAGCTCGGTCAGGTTCTGATCAAGCGTCTGCATGCCGAGCTGCTGGCCGGTCTGGATCGCCGAGTACATCTGCGCGATCTTGTTCTCGCGGATCAGGTTGCGGATGGCCGGTGTGCCGACCATGATCTCGTGCGCCGCCACGCGGCCCTGGCCGTCCTTGGTCTTCAAGAGCGTCTGCGCAATCACCGCGCGCAGCGACTCCGAGAGCATCGCCCGAACCATCTCCTTCTCGGCGGCCGGGAACACGTCCACGATCCGGTCGATCGTCTTGGCCGCGGAGCTCGTGTGCAACGTGCCGAACACCAGGTGCCCGGTTTCGGCGCCGGTCAGCGCGAGGCGGATGGTCTCGAGATCGCGCATCTCGCCGACGAGGATGACGTCCGGGTCCTCCCGCAGCGCGCTACGGAGCGCGTTCGAGAACGACAGCGTATGAGGGCCGACCTCGCGCTGGTTGATCAGGCACTTCTTGCTCTCGTGCACGAATTCGATCGGGTCCTCGATCGTGAGGATGTGGCCATGCTCCTGCTCGTTGATGTCGTTCACCATCGCCGCGAGCGTCGTGGACTTGCCGGAGCCGGTCGGTCCCGTAACGAGCACGATGCCGCGCGGCTGCTTGGCGATCTCGGCGAAGATCTTCGGCGCGCCCAGCTCTTCGAGCGTGAGCACCTTCGAGGGAATCGTCCGCATCACCGCGGCCGCGCCGCGGTTCTGGTTGAAGGCGTTCACGCGGAAACGGGCGAGGCCCGGCACCGCGAACGAGAAGTCGCACTCGAGATTCTCTTCGTACGACTTGCGCTGCGCGTCGTTCATGATGTCGTACATCATCGCGTGCACGTCCTTGTGCTCCATTGCCGGCAGATTGATGCGCCGCACGTCCCCATGCACGCGGATCATGGGCGGCAGGCCGGATGAGAGGTGCAGATCGGACGCTTTGTTCTTGACGACGAAGGCGAGCAGCTCGGTGATATCCATATAATTCGTCCCTGGTTATGCGGCGGGGTGGCGCCGGAATGCCGATCCGGATCCGGGCTTGCAATAGGATCAAAAACTGGATCAAAAACTGGATCAAAAACTGGATCAAAAACTGGATCAAAAACTGGATCAAAAGCAGGACCGAAAACTCCCTGTAATTCAGTCGGTTCCCGTGCGAACCTGAGAATTATGAACACAATCGCGGCGAACCTACAAGGCGTAATTTCCCGGATCGGGCGGAGTGCTCGGGCAGCGGGACGAAACCCTCGTGACATAGTTCTCGTCGCGGTGACCAAGACGTTCGGGCCGGACGCCATACGCGCCGCCCATGCCGCAGGACAGCGCGATTTCGGCGAGAGCTACGTGCAAGAGGCGCTCGAGAAAATCCCCGCGCTTGCCGACCTGGACCTTGTCTGGCATTTCATCGGTCCGATTCAGGGCAACAAGACGCGGCCGATCGCCGAATCCT
This sequence comes from Betaproteobacteria bacterium, assembly GCA_011391185.1. Next base: position 2,334 of record JAABRB010000048.1, on the reverse strand, counting down.
TCGCGTGGGTGCACTCGGTGGATCGGCTGAAAATCGCGGAGCGGCTCTCGGCCCAGCGTCCCGAATCGATGCCGCCGCTCCAGGTGTGCATCGAGGTGAACGTCAGCGGGGAAGATGCGAAGGCAGGCGTGGCGCCGAACGAAGTTCACGCGCTGGCGACGGCCGTCGCCCACCTTCCGCGTCTCAGGCTGCGCGGGCTGATGGCGATTCCCGAGCCGACCGGGGATTCCGTGCTCCAGCGCAAGCGCTTCGAATCCCTGCGCGACCTGTGCGACGTATTGAATCGGGACGGATTTGCGCTCGACACGCTGTCGATGGGTATGTCGGACGATTTCGAGGCGGCCATCCCGACGGGCAGCACCATGGTGCGATTGGGAACCGCGATATTCGGGGCAAGGAAAAAGTGAATCGGGAGAACGAAAATCGAACCACCCCGGCTGCTTCGCAGCCACCCCTCCTCGAAAAGGAGGGGACAAATTTTTCCCCTCCTCCCTGAGGAGGGGTGGCGCCGTAGGCGACGGGGTGGTGCGCAGCCTGCCCGCATCTCCTCACTCCCCAGCACACCACGGCTGCTAAACTGGCGCCTCCTGTGCTCCGCAGGAGTGAAGAGGAGAGAGTTTGAACGTCACATTCATCGGCGGCGGCAACATGGCGACGGCGTTGATCGGCGGCCTGTTGACCCGCGACGTTGCCGCATCCGCGATCAAGGTCGTCGAGGTGCTGCCCGAGGCACGCGCGCGCCATACGGCCCAATTCGGTATCGCGTGCGTCGCGACGCCGGCGGAGGCGGCTCCGCACGGCGACGCGGTCGTGCTGGCAGTGAAGCCCCAGAACATGCGTGACGCCTGCCAGGCGCTCGCACCGCACCTCGGGAATCAGCTCGTGCTGTCCATTGCCGCGGGGACCCGGCTGGATGACATCGGCCGCTGGCTCGGGGGGAAGACGCGCCTCGCGCGCTGCATGCCGAACACGCCCGCGCTGATCGGCGCCGGGATCAGCGCCGTCTACGCCGCGCCTGCCGTGGATTCGAATCAGCGCGAGATTGTGCGCACGATCCTCGAGGCGGCCGGCAAGGTCGTGTGGGTCGACAGCGAGGACCTGCTCGATCCGGTAACCGCGCTCTCGGGTAGCGGCCCGGCGTATGTCTTCTACTTCCTCGAAGCGATGCAGCGCGCCGCGACCGAGATGGCGCTTCCGGAAGAAATCGGCAAGACGCTGGCGATCGAGACGATGCGCGGCGCGGCCGAGCTCGCCGCACGGTCCGTGGAACCGGCCTCGGTGCTCCGCGAGCGCGTGACCTCGAAGGGCGGCACAACCGAGCAGGCACTGGCATCGATGAACGCGGACGGCGTGCAGGACGCCATCGTGAAGGCCATCCATGCCGCGAATCGTCGCGCGCGTGAGCTGGGCGACCAGCTCGGGAGGGATTGATGGTCGGGCAGATCGCCGAGCTTCTCATCCGGACCGCGTTCGGCCTGGTGACCTATCTCGCGCTGGCGCGTTTCTTCATGCAGGCGTTCCGCGCGCCGTTCCGCAATCCCGTGGGCCAGTTCGTCGTCGCGCTGACCGACTGGGCGGTACTACCGCTGCGGCGCGTCGTGCCCACTGCGAGGGGACACGATCTCGCCAGTCTCGTACTGGCGTGGCTCGCAAAGCTTCTCGAGCTCATCGTGCTCTATTCGCTCGTGGGTGGCGGGCTGGCGACGGCCGGCACGCTCCTCTTTTTCTGGTCGGTGCTCGAGCTCTTTCGGGCATGCCTGTATCTCGCGATGTTCGTCGTGATCATCCATGTCGTCACGAGTTGGCTCAGCCCCTACTCGCCGATCGCGCCGGTGTTCGACGCGCTGACCCGGCCGCTCTATGCCATCTTCCGGCGATTCATCCCCGCGATCGGCGGCATCGATCTCTCGCCGCTCTTCGTGCTGATCCTGATCCAGGTCCTGCTCATCGCGCTCGAAGGTGCGCCACGGATGATGCTCACTGGATTACGGTGAGCAGCGCGGCGACGCCTTGGCTGACCCGCACCGCCACCGGCTGGACCATCGCGGTGTACGTGCAGCCCGCCGCGAAGCGAACTGAAGTTTCCGGTGTTCACGGCGAGCGCCTGAAAATCAGGATCTCCGCGCCACCCGTCGAGAGTCGCGCCAACGCGGCAGTCGTCGCATTCATCGCCGAGCAACTCGGCGTGTCGCGCGCGCGAGTGACGGTGACACGCGGCGAACGTTCCCGCGACAAACTGATCGCAATCGCTGCGCCGGACTGCGCTCCGGAACGACTCAGCCCAACCATAGGGGTCGGGAAGGCCGAGGCCTCCCCGCCCTCCGAACCGTGCAG
>JAABRB010000458.1 GCA_011391185.1 Betaproteobacteria bacterium | reverse complement strand
GATACCACCAGCCTGATCCGACGGCTGCGCTAAGCGGTCGAATTGGCAGCGAGTTCCCGGATGGGGTCGCACGCGAACCGGGCAAGGAAACACGATCATGAGTGACGCACCGCACCCGCCCGTCATGCCGTTCTCGGCGCCGGACGACTACGTGGCCGACGTGGCCCCGACCGGCGAGATTCCGGAATCGGCATTGTGGTTCGTGTTTCGCGAAAGCCATCTGCTCGTCGCCGAAGCGCAAGCATCCGTCGCGCTTCCGGAAACGCGCGACCCGCGCGCGCTCGGACTCGAGTCGTTGCGCACGCCGCAGTACCTCGGCCGGCTGCGCAACGCGCACCTCTTCGCCGCCGAGGTGGATGGCAGCGCCGAGCCGCCCACGGGCTGGCGCTGGGAGGGCTTGCGCGCGCTGTTCGGCGCGATGGACGAAAGCCTTTTCGCGCTCGCCGGCCGCGCGCTGCAGGTGGTCGACTGGGACCGCACCCACCAGTACTGCGGCCGTTGCGGCACGCCGACCGCGCACAAGGCGGGCGAGCGATCCCGCGAGTGCCCGGCGTGCAGCCTGGTTGTCTATCCGCGAATCGCGCCCGCGGTCATGGCGATGGTGCGCCGCCTGCCCGACGAGGTGCTGCTCGCGCGAAGTCCGCGCTTTCCGCCCGAGATGTACTCCGCGCTCGCCGGTTTCGTCGAGCCGGGCGAGACCCTCGAGCAATGCCTCGAGCGCGAGGTTCTCGAGGAGGTCGGCGTGCGCGTCCGCGGCCTGCGCTATTTCGCGAGCCAGCCCTGGCCGTTTCCGCATTCCCTCATGATCGCCTTCGTGTGTGACTGGGAATCCGGTGAAGTGCGGGCAAATCCCCTTGAAATCGAAGCGGCAGGATGGTTTAACGTGAACGCGCTGCCGCGACTCCCCCAGCGCATCAGCATTGCCCGGCGTCTGATCGATGCCGTGGTCCGGGACATGCCGGGGACGACGCGATAAGCAGGTTCACGCGGGAGTGGAACAAGGAAACGCGCACATTGGACGGACTGCACATCATTGCGAGCCTGTACCGCTGCCGCGGAGATGCGCGTTTTCTCGTCGATGCCGAGCGCCTCCGTCAATTCTGCGTCGACACGGTCAATCGCAGCGGATTGACAGTCGTCGGGGCACTCTTTCACCCGTTTCCCGACGGCGGCAGCGGCGCAAGCGGCGGTGTCACCGGGTGCATCGTGCTCGCGGAATCGCATCTCGCAATTCATACCTGGCCCGAGCTCCGGAGCGTCACGCTCGACATTTTTGCGTGCAACTACTCGCAGGACAACAGCGCCCGGGCACGCGCGGTGGTCGATGACGTCGTCGCGCTTTTCGCGCCTGAGGACATCGCGCGGCATGAGGTGCCACGCCGCGGCCCGATTGCCGCTTAGCGGATTGCACGCGCCTGACGCGGCGCGTGCGCCGCACGCCGGCGCAAATCAGTAGGTGGATCGCGGAGCGGTCTGCAGCACGGCGTTTCGCCGTCGCACCGGCACGCCGAGGAAACCGAAATCGGGCTCGGGCCGCTTGCCGCCGAGGATATCGGCGAGCGCTTTCCCCGATCCGCACGCCAGGGTCCAACCGAGCGTGCCGTGTCCGGTGTTGAGGTAGAGATTGGGGATGTGCGTGCGCCCGATCAGCGGAATGTTCGAGGGCGTCGCCGGACGCAGCCCCGTCCAATGCTCGGCGCGCTCGGCATGTCCCGCGCGCGGAAAAAGCTCGAACGTCCGGCGCAGCAGCGATTCACAACGTTCCGCGTGAAGCTCCGTGTCGTAGCCTGCGAGCTCTGCGGTGCCTGCCACGCGGAGCCGCTCGCCCAGGCGCGAGAACACGAGCTTGGCCGCCTCGTCCGTGAGGCTCACGTGCGGCGCATCGTCGCCTTCCTCCAGCGGGATCGTGATCGAATAGCCCTTGACCGGATAGACCGGGATCGAGACCCCGACGGGGGCAAGCAACAGCGGACTGTAGCTGCCGAGGGCCACGACAAACGCGTCCGCGGTCACCGGCTCCTCGGCGCCGTCGTGGACGTCGTGCACGATCACGCTCGCCAGTCGGCCCTGTTCCGCCTCGAATCGCTCCACGGAACATCCATACCGGAACCTGGCCCCGTGGCCCTCTGCCAGCGCCGCAAGCGCCTGGGTGAACTGGTGCGCATCGCCGGACTCGTCCGACGCAGTGTAAGTGCCCCCCGCAAGTTGCGAGCGCGCGTGGGCGAGCGCGGGCTCGATCGCCACGCAATCGTCGGGGGTCTTGATTTCCCGCTCGCATCCGTATTCCCGGAGCAGCTCCGCGCGCCGCGCGGCGCGATCGAAGTCTTTCGGATCCGTATAGAAGTGGAGAATTCCACGGTTCTGCTGCGCGTAGCGGATGCCCGTCTCGGCGCGCAGGCGCTGCAGCTCGGTGCGGCTGTAGAGCGCAAGCGAAAGAATATTGCGCGTATTGGCCAGTGCGCGCCATGGCAGGCACTCCACGAGGAAGCGAAGCCCCCAGGCCCATTGCCGCGCGTCCGCGCGCATGCGAAAGAGCAGCGGCGCGTCATCGCGCCCGAGCCACTGCAGTATCTTGCCCGGGGCGGAAGGGTTCGCCCAGGGTTCGGCATGGCTCACCGATACCTGGCCGCCGTTCGCGAAGCTGGTCTCGAGGCCGGCGGCGCCCTGTCGATCGATGACCGTCACCGCGTGGCCGGCGCGCGCGAGATACCACGCACTCGCCGTGCCGACAACACCCGCTCCGAGAACGACGACTTTCATGATCGATATCCAACTTTCGCACCGGACCCGGCGCAGTCCAAGCCCGCGTGCAAGTCATCTGAGTAATTCGACTCGCGGCACGCGCTCGGGTTCGCGCCATTGCGCAGCGCGCAACGAACCGGCCCACGAAAAATAGCATAACGCAGCGCAATGACGATGTCATGACGCTCCGCGCAACGCGCGACAACGGTCCCAATCGGGATAGGGGCGATCACTTGAACCACCCCGGCTGCTTTGCAGCCACCCCGCCCGGCCCGAAGCGAGGACGCTTCGTGCGTTCACCGGCGCGAACGTGCGCAGGCACGTTCGCGAAACCTCGGCTCACCCTTGAAAAGGAGGGGAAAAACCCTTTACTCACCCGGGCACCGCCTGCTGCTAGTGTCCCGAATCAGGGATACGTTGAACAAGTTCCCAGGTGGAACTGCCCTATCCATGATCGACGAGTACGCCGA
>JAABRB010000457.1 GCA_011391185.1 Betaproteobacteria bacterium | reverse complement strand
ATGCACGGCTCGCGACGCTCCGCGAGGGGCAGCTGCACCTTCGCGAGGGCGGCGAAGTGTTTCGGTTCGGCACCGCGGGCACGTGTCCCGAAGCGAGCATCAGCGTTCTCGACCCGGCTTTCTACGCCGAGCTCGCCTTTGGCGGGTCGGTCGGAGCCGGGGAGTCGTACATGCTGGGACACTGGCAAGCCGAAGATCTCACCGCGCTCATGCGGCTGATGCTGCGCAACCGCCACGCGCTCGATGCGATGGAGACGGGCCTCGCGCGCATTTCCGCACCGCTGCGCACCGCCGCCCACTGGCTGCATCGCAACACGCGCGCCGGAAGCCGGCGCAACATATCCGCGCACTACGATCTCGGCAACGATTTCTTTCGCCTGTTCCTCGACGCGACGATGATGTACTCGTGCGCGTTGTTCGACGACGCGGGCGGGGCGGGCGGTGGCCTCGAAAAGACCCTTGCCGAGGCGCAGGTCGCGAAGCTCGATGCGATCTGCCGCAAGCTCGCCCTCGACCCGCGGGATCACGTGCTCGAGATCGGCACTGGCTGGGGCGGCTTCGCGCTCCATGCGGCGGGACGCTACGGCTGCCGGGTGACGACCACCACGATATCTCCCGGCCAGTATGAGCTTGCGCGCGAGCGGGTGCGCGCTGCCGGGCTCGAGGACCGCGTCACGATCCTGCTGGAGGACTACCGGGATCTCACCGGAACCTACGACAAGCTGGTCTCGATCGAGATGATCGAAGCGATCGGCCACCGGCAGTTCGAGGAATTCTTCAGGCGCTCGACAGCGCGCCTCCATCCGGGCGGGCGCATGCTGCTGCAGTCGATCACCATCGCCGATCGCCATTACGCGCGTGCGCGGGACGAGGTGGACTTCATCAAGCGCTACGTGTTCCCGGGATGCTGTATCCCTTCGGTGAGCGCGCTCGCCGCCGCGATGGCCGAATCGAGCGACCTGCGCATCGTGCACCTCGAGGACATCGGCCCACATTACGCCACCACGCTGGCGCGCTGGCGCGATAACATGTTCGCGAACCTGGACGCGGTGCGCGCGCTCGGGTACCCGGAAAGCTTCGTCCGCATGTGGGAGTTCTACCTTTGCTACTGTGAGGCCGGCTTTGCCGAGCGGGCACTCGGAGACGTACACATGCTGCTGAGCCGAGAGGGCTGATGGCGGAGCGGGCGTTGCGCGCCGCGGGCGACTCGCCCGCCCTGAAGCAGATCCTCTCTGCGCAGGCATGGCGCAACGAGCGCCTGCTCAATGTCTTTCGCGCCGCAATCTGGACCGGTGTCGGATTGATCACCGGCGGTGCGGAGCTCTACGCGAGCGGCACGATCTCCCCGGGCGCGACGCTCGCGCTCGGCTGGGGCATTGCCGCCGCGGCCTCGGGCCTCACCTGGCTGCGGCACGTGTATCGCGACTGGATCGCCGCGCTGCTTGCGACCGTGGACATCACGGTGCTCGCCCTGTGCATGCACGCTGGCCACCGCTACCTGCTGATCAACGATCCCGAGCTCGTGCCGCACCAGCTCTATGCTTCGGGCGTGGTGCTGGTGGTGCTGCTCGCCACCAATGTGCTGCGCTTCTCCTGGGTGCTCTCGCTCTGGGGGGTAGCCTACGGCGCCACCGCGTACCTGGCGGTGCTCTGGATCAACGAAGCGGTGGATGTGCTCACCTACGTCGAGCTGACGGTGATCGCGCTGCTCGGCCTCTTGCTCACCTATCATGCGCGTCGGCTCGGTGTGATCGTGCGCCAGGTCGTCGAGCGCAACTCGCTCACCCGGTTTCTGCCCTCGCCGGTGGTGGAGAGCGTCATTCGCGATCCCGCGGCACTGGACCTCGAGGGCGAGACGCAGGAGATCACGGCGCTGTTCGCCGACCTGCGCGACTTCACGGCTTACGCCGAGTCTTCTCCACCACACGCTGTGGTGCAGATGCTGAACGAGTTCTTCTCCGAGATGGCCGCCGTGATTGCCGTGCGCGGCGGCATCGTCATGCAGTACGTCGGCGACAACCTCTACGCCGTGTTCCCGGAGAAAGGTGGGCCCGACCACGCGCGGCGCGCGGTGGACTGCGCGCTGGATATGCTGGAGCGGCTCGATGCGCTCAATGCGCGTCGTCGTGCGGACCGGAAGCCTACGCTCGAGATCGGCATCGGCGTGCACTCCGGCCCGGTGGTCGCAGGCGCGATCGGGTCGCCCGAGCTGCTGCAGTACAGCTACGTCGGCGACACCGTCAACACTGCGAGTCGCATCGAGCGCCTGACGCGTACGCTCGGCCGCAACCTGCTCGTTTCCGGGACCACCTTCGCGAGCGCCGGCGGCAATGCAGCATTCGAGGGCGAGGCCATGCCTGCCGAGCCTCTGCGCGGCAAGCGCAAAGTGCAGACCCTCTGGGCGGTATCGGCGGCGCGCAACTGAGAACGCGCGCGGCGGCGCGCGCGATACGTCTGGAATCCGTGAGTCGACGTGGACGCGCGTCGTTCGGCGCAGACGCGAGCAGCTTGCTCAGGCCGCCTGTGCGAGCCGCATGCTTCGCTGCACGTACAATCGCGCGAGCGGACTTTGCAGACGCGCCGCGGCGCGCTCGGCGGCGAGTGCCGCTAAGAGTGCGGCGTTGCCGGCGCGGAAGCTTGCCTCGATCAATGTCAGATCGAGCGGGTCGCGCTGCGCGTGACTGCCCCCGAAACGATGTGCGATGCTGCGGATCGGCCGCACCGTGCCGTTGACCACGTTCGTGCCGCGCGCGGACTGGGCGTGCGTCATCTTCAACCTGCACGTCGACCATACGGACGCCGCGAAGGCCCGCGCCGCGGCGGACTTCCGCCGACTCGTCGATCGCGTGATGCGGCGCGGCGGGAGCTACTACCTCACCTACCACCGCTGGGCGATACGCGGGCAGGTGCTCGCCTGCCACCCGGCATTCGAGGAGTTTCTCCGCGCCAAGCGCGCCCACGGTCCGGACGAGCTCTTTAAGAGCGACGGGTACCGGCACTACGCGGAAATGTTCGGGATGCGCGGCACGCGCAACGCGATGCCCCTACTTCGCCAACCGTCCCAGGTACTCCCGCACCGCCGGGTCGGCTGACAGCGCGTCCAGGCTTGTGGCCTCGGTGAGCCGCCCGCGGTTCACGAAGACGTAGCGCTCGCAGGTCTCGCGCAGGATGTCGAGGTGATAGCGCTCGGTCGGATGCAGGCACAGGAAGACC
>JAABRB010000456.1 GCA_011391185.1 Betaproteobacteria bacterium | reverse complement strand
GACCCGCGTGATGACCATGGAGCGCATTCACGGCACACCGGTCAGCCAGGTCGAGCGCCTGCGCGCGCAGGGCGTCGACGTCCCGCTACTCGCCCGTCACGGCGTCGAGCTCTTCTTCACCCAGACACTGCGTGACGGCTTCTTCCACGCCGATATGCACCCTGGCAATATTTTCGTGTCGCCGGAGGGCCGCTATATCGCGGTGGACTTCGGGATCATGGGCACGCTCGGTGACGCCGACAAGCGCTTTGTCGCGGAAGTCTTCCTCGGCTTCTTCCAGCGCGACTACCGTCGCGTCGCCGAGGCACTCCTGGAGAGCGGCTGGGCGCCCGGGACGACGCATCTCACCGATTTCGAGAGCGCGATCCGTGCGGTGTGCGAACCCTTCTTCGACCGCCCGTTCGCCGAGATCTCGTTCGGCCGGGCGCTGCTGCGCCTGTTCGAGACCTCGCGGCGCTACCAGCTGGTGATGCAGCCGCAGCTCGTGATGCTGCAGAAGACGCTGCTCAACATCGAGGGCCTCGGACGCATGCTCGATCCGAATCTCAACCTCTGGGACACGGCAAAGCCGTTCCTCGAGCGCTGGATGGACGAGCAGATGGGGTTTTCCGCGTTTGCGGAGCAGCTCAAGGCAGAGGCGCCGCAGTGGGCGCGGCTCGCGCCGCAGCTGCCGCGCCTGCTGCACGAGGCGCTCGCGAGCCGCGCGACGGACTCGCTGAGTCGCGCGACCGAGGCGCTTGCGGAGGAGAAGCGTCGCACGCGGCGCTGGATCATCGCCGGGGTAGCACTGCTGGCCGCAATTCTCGTGGTCGAGCTGGCGCGCGGGTTGGGGTGACCGGACGATGCTGATCGGATTCGTGAGCCTGTACCTCGCCGTCTCGATCGGCATCGGATTGTGGGCCGCCCGGCGCGTCAAAAACTCCCGGGACTTTCTCGTCGCAGGCCGCAGTCTGCCGCTCTACATGAGCGTCACCACCGTCTTCGCCACCTGGTTCGGCGCCGAGACGGTCCTCTCGGTCTCGACCACCTTCGTCAAGGAGGGGATGCGCGGAATCGTCGCCGACCCCTTCGGATTTTCCATGTGCCTCGTTTTCGTCGCGGTCTTTTTCGCGCGCGCCTTCTATCGCATGGATCTCCTCACGATCGGCGACTTCTACCGCAAGCGTTACGGCAAGCCGGTGGAGCTCGCCACCAGCCTCGCGATCACGGTCTCCTACCTCGGCTGGACGTCGGCGCAGATGGCCGCGCTCGGCATCGTCTTCCACACGCTTTCCGGCGGAGCCATTCCGCTCGCCACCGGCATCGGCATCGGCGCAGCCTGCGTGCTGGTCTATACGCTCTTCGGCGGAATGTGGTCGATCGCGTTCACCGATCTCTTCCAGACCGTGATCATCGTGCTCGGGCTCACCTACCTTGCTTTCCTGCTGGGCGGCATGGCAGGCGGGCCGGGCGAGGTGCTTGCCCATGCCGCAAGCGCCGACAAGCTCGCGTTCTTTCCCAAGCTCGAGGCGCAAGACATGCTCGCGTTCTTCGCGGCGTGGCTGACCGCCGCGGTCGGCTCGATTCCGCAGCAGGACATCTTCCAGCGCGTGACGTCCGCCAAGGACGAGCAGACCGCGGTGCGTGGCACGCTGATCGGTGCCGCCGCCTACTTCTGCTTCGCCTTCGTGCCGATCTTCCTCGCGTATTCCGCGTTGCTGATCGACCCGAAGATGGTCGAGCCGCTGCTCGCGGCGGAGGGAACCGATTTTCAGCTCATTCTTCCGACACTCATCCTGAACGAGACGCCGCTCTTCGCGCAGGTGATGTTCTTCGGAGCGCTGCTGTCAGCGATTCTCTCGACAGCGAGCGGCGCGCTCCTTGCGCCCACCGCGCTCTTCACGGAGAACGTGCTGAAGAACGTGTTTCCCGGCATGGGCGATCGCCAGTTCCTGCTCACGCTGCGGCTCGTGCTGGTGATCTTCACGCTGGCGGTCATGCTCTTCGCCCTGGCGAGCGAGGCGTCGATCTACCAGATGGTCCAGAACACCTACAAGGTGACGCTCGTGTCGTGCCTCGTGCCGCTGGCGGCCGGCATCTACTGGAAGCGCTCCACCGCGCAGGGCGCGATACTCTCGATGGCGCTCGGGCTCGTCGCGTGGATCGGACTCGAGATCTTCGCGCCCGGCGGATTCTGGCCGCCCCAGCTCGTCGGTTTCGGTTTCGCGCTCGCCGGCATGTGGCTCGGCTCGATCGCGAGCCCGAAACCGCACCCGCATCACCGACCGTGACGCCCGCACTCGCGTCGACATGGGACGCGAGACAGGCGAACGTGGCACGATTGGGGGCGGACCCTCCACATGAAACGTTCCCGATCCCGCATCGTCGCCGCCGCCGGCTTCGTCGGCATCTTTCCCGCGCTCATCGTCGTCGCGCTGCTCGCGTTCGAGTTCTCGATCCCGATCGACGGATTTCGCGCGCGCGTGGCGCCGGCACTCTCCGATGCCCTGGGCTGTCCGCTGACGATCGCCGGATCACTGCACGTCGTCACTGGGATGCGGCCGGGCATCGAGGGGCGCGACGTGCGCCTCGCGGAATGCCGCCCGATTCGCGTCGTGCGCGCCTCGGCCGACAGCGTCCGGGTGCGCATGGATCTTCGGGCGCTCTTTTCACGCGAGATCCGTCTGGTCGAGATCGCCGGCGAGCGTCTCGAGGTGGAAGCGCCCACCGACGCGCCCGCGCCCTTCCCGGCCCCTGCCGGCGCGCCGTCGCGCTGGACGTTCACGGGGATCGATCGCCTGCACATCGTGCCGGCCCGACTGCTGATCCGCCGCGCGGGCGCCGCGCCGCGCGCCGTCGAGCTGACGGAGATCGAGGGATCGGCACAGGCGGGCAAGCCGATGCGGCTCACGCTGCGCGGCACCCACGGCGCAGACGCCTGGGACGTCACGGTCACCACCGCCACGCTCGGCGACGCCATCGCGGGAACGGCACGCTGGCCGCTGGAGCTCGCGGCCGCGTTCGCGGGCGCGAACGCCACGCTGCACGGGTCGTGGAGCCCGGCATCGCCCGGCCTGGAGGCGGATCTGACACTCAAGCTTGCCGCAGCGGAACGGCTTCTCAAAGCGCTCGGCGCGGATCCGCCCGAGCTCGGTCCGCTCGAACTGACCGCCAGGCTCGCAGCATCCACCGATCGACTCAGCCTCGACGGGATGCAGTTCGTGGGGCCGATCGGCGCG
>JAABRB010000455.1 GCA_011391185.1 Betaproteobacteria bacterium | reverse complement strand
ATGAAGATCGCGGCGGCTGGCCCGCCCGGCACGCTGAAGAGCATCGTCGGCACGAGGTCGGCAATGATGGTCGCGTTGTTCGCGCCCTCGGCGGCCGCGATGCCGCGGATCTCGCCCTTGCCGAAGCGCGACTTGTCGCGCGTGGTGCGCACGGCGTGCGCGTACGCGACCCAGGTGGACGCGCTGGCGCCCACCGCCGGGATGAATCCGCCCAGCACGCCGATGATCGAACCGCGCAGGATGAGCCAGCGGTGGCGCCACGCGTCGGCAGCGCCCGCGCCCCAGTGCGTCAGGACGACCCGCGTGCGCGAGATGCCGCCGCCCTCGGCGAGCATCGAAAGCACTTCGGCGATGCCGAACAGGCCGAGCGCCACGATGGTGAGCGAGATGCCGTCCAGCAGGTACGCCTGGCCGAACGTGAAGCGAAACTCGGCGGCCGCCGGGGCCGGTCCGATGATCCCGATCGCGAGGCCGAAACAGGCGACGAGCACGCCGCGCACCACGTTCCCGCCCATCAGGCTGCTCGCATAATAAAGTCCGACGCACGCAAACATGAAGAGCTCCGCCGTGCCGAGCGCGAGCACGATCGGACCGGCGACCGGGATCGCGATCGTCAGCACGAGCGCGCCCACGATGCCGCCGACCATCGAGGCGAGGAACCCGACCGACAGCGCACGCGCCGCCTCGCCCTGCTTGGCGAGCGCATGGCCCTCGATGGCAGTCGGCGCCGAGGCGGGCGAGCCGGGCGCCCCCACCAGCACCGACGTGATCGTGTCCGAGGTGTACACGATCGAGATCGCGCCGAGGAGCATTGCGAGTCCGGAGTACTGGTCGAGCAGGTAGACGAACGGCAGCAGCATCGACACGGCCGCCACGCCGCCAAGGCCCGGGAGCATGCCGACGATCATGCCCACCAGCATCCCCACGGAGAGCGCCAGGAGCCGTGCAGGCTCGAGCAGCAGTCCGAGCGCCGCTGCCGCGTCTGCCATCATTTGCTGATACTCCGGCGCAAAAAACCGCCGGTTGCGGAACCCGGAGGATTCCGCAACCGGCGATTCAGATCAATTCGACCTCAGAACTTGACGTTGTATTTCGTGCCGAGCAAGTCTTTCATGTAGGTCAGCACAGCGGGCGGCGGCTTGAGCGCGGCACGCAGCGGCTTTTCGGCCTTGGCGCCGCTTTGCAGCGCGTAGCCGCCGGTCACCTTCTTGGCCTGCACGGCGAACTCGGGATCGGCGTTGATCCGGTCGACCGCCTTGTTGAGCTCGTCCAGGACCGCCTGCGGCGTGTCTTCGTGCAGGAACGCGGTGAGCCCGAAAGTGAAGGTGAGCGCGGCGGACGTCTGGAATGCTTCCCAGGCCGGGCCGCTCGGATCGGTGCCGTAGAGCGACTTGTACGCCTCGTAGACGGACGGCAGGTCCTTCATCACCGGATCACGCTGAGTCATCTTGCCGTTGTCGTCCATCGACCCGCCGGTGTAGAGCGGAATCGCCTTGCCGCTTTCGACGAGCGGCACGACCTGGGTGAGGAAGACCGGCGTGAACTGCGAGTCGAAGTTGGTTTCGCCGCGCTCGAAGGCAAGCCGGATCGGTCCGCGCCCGGTGAATCCGAGCACGGTCTTCACGTCGAGCTTGAGCACCTCGAAGGAAAGCAGCGCCGGCAAGTCGCTCGCCGCGGCGGCGATCCCACCGTACACGAGTTGCGTCTTCGGGCTCTTGAGGTCTTTCACCGACTTCACGCCGGTCGACGGCGAGGTGTAGAGCACCGGGCCGAAGGCCATGCTGTAGCCCACCCGCTTCTTCGACAGGTCGTATTGCACCTCTTTCTTGCCGAGGATGTACGGATGCGACGTGGACGAGGTCGTGAAGAGAATGATCAGGCCGTCGGGCTTGGCGTTCGCCTGGAACCAGTTGGCGCCGAGGATCGAGCCGCCGCCCGGCCGGGTCTTGATCCGCATCCGCGGTTTGCCGGCAATGTGCTTCTCGAGGAACGGCGCGAGGAACTTCGCGCCCACGTCGGTCGCGCCGCCCTCGGCAAACGGCACCACGATCTCGATCTCCTTGTCGGCGTAATACGGCTGCTGCGCCCAGGCCTGCAGGGGAAGCGCGACGCCGGCGACGATCGCGGCGCCCACGGCGGTACGCAGAGCGCGCCGGCGGCCAGAGAAAGCGATGGGAGTGAACATGCTGGTTTCCTCCTTGATGTGCGGATGAACAGCGGCGCTCGCGCTCGGAGCAATTTTCATGATTTTCGGGCGAACCGCCCGGCGTCCCGGATCCCGAGCAAGTCGGGTCACCTGCTCGGGTACTATAGCGCACTCGTCGCCGGTTCCCGATCGCGCAGGCTCAGACGTGAAACACGACTCGCCCGACCCCGAATTGCCGGACCAGCTGCCGGACCGGATGAAAGGCCCCGGCGGCCTCACGCTGCGCCAGATTCACGCGCAGGTGAGGACGAGCGCCGAGCGTGACCGTGCGACGCAGAAAGTCCGGAACCCGCTCACGCAGCCGCACAACCGCTGGCAGCGATTCGTGCGCTACGTCTGGGGCCGTAGCGGCAGGCGTTAACCGGGCTTGTTGCCGTCGGAGTCCGGGCCGCCGCTTGCCGGTCTGCCCGCCGGTTTGTCCAACTGCGAACTCAGCCGCCAGGCCATCCACGCGAGCAGCGCAACGCCGACGAGAAGCACGCTCCAGAGCGCGAGCTTTTTCCAGTCGCCCGGATCGAGCTCCAGCCATTCGGGCCATGCGGAAGGTGCTCGCGTCTGCGGGCGGGCTTCGCCGAGGGTCGCGCGGGCCGCTTCGAGCGGCTTGTCGTCGCGATAGCCCGGCACGAGCGTTGCGACCGGCAGCGCGGCGCTCGCGACCTTTGCGGAGCCGAATGCCAGCACGAACGGACCTGCGCCGCGCGCGACGAATAGAACCTGCTGCGGGACGAACCCCACCGTCAGCTTCGGCATGCCTGCGCCGAGCCCGCCGCTGCCCGGATCGGTGCGCACCATCCAGTATCGCGCATGCATGGGCGGGATCCTGGTGTCGTCGCTCACGATGGCTTGCCCGGCCTGCGTGAGGCGGTAGACCGTCGCCGGAGCAATCATCCGCCAGGTGTCCCCACGCTCCGCGCGCGCAAAAACCCGCGCCGGCGCGACCGTGTTCGCATTCTGCAACTCCAGCCGCAGCCGATCGAACGGCGCGTTGGCGCCGAGATCGAAAAGATATTCGCC
>JAABRB010000454.1 GCA_011391185.1 Betaproteobacteria bacterium | reverse complement strand
CTCCGAGGAGGGGTGGCGCCGAAGGCGACGGGGTGGTGCGTGCATCGATCGGCGCCTCAACCACCCCCCGCCCTGCGGGCGGACCCCTCCTTGAAAAGGAGGGGAGGGTTCAGCTTTTTCCCCTCCTCTTCGAGGAGGGGTGGCGCCGGAGGCGACGGGGTGGTGTGCTGATAGGCGTCGAAGCTCGAACCACCCCGCGCGCTACGCGGGCACCCCTCCTTGAAAAGGAGGGGAGACAACGTAACGCCTACGCTCGCTCGGGCACGTCGTAGGTGGCCATCAGATCATCGACGACCGCATGGAAATCGTCCCAAGGCGTCTCGCGGAAGGCGTGATTGCGCACGATGAACGACGCACCGGCGTAGAACTTCTCGTATTGCTGGTGGCGCCCCGCGAACTCCGAGCCCACCATGTCCCACGCGAGCTTGAAGAGCTTCATGCGGCGTACCGCATCGGCCTGCGGCGTCTGGAAGAAGGTCGTGAACTGCTTCGCGAGCTTCGGGTCGTGCATGACCGTGATGTCGGCCGGCATCTGGAAGACGCCGCCGCCGCAGAGTTCGCGCAGCGTATCGACGAACGACGAGTAGTTCTGGGTGCACCATTCGAGGGCGGCGTACATCATGCGCCGGTTGAAGGTCGCGTAGCCTTCCGGCCAGCTCTCGCAGGCGTTGATCTGGCCGTTCACCATTCCCGCGATCATGCCTTCGACCGATGACATGTGGCCGAGCACTTCGCGCACCGCCGGTACCTCGGCCGCGCCGGTCGACTCCGCGATGCGGCTGCAGAGGCCGACGAGGAGCCGCATCTTCGACCAGTAGCGGACGTTCGACTGGTGGTTGCCGTAGCAGTGGCTCGGGGTCTTGATGTAGATCTCGCGCGAGAGAATCGCATCGTCGTGGACGAAGACGCGCTCCCAGGGCACCTTGACCTCCTCGCAGAGGAGCATGCTGTCGGTCTCGTCGAAGCGGTGCGCGAGCGGGCTGTCGAACTCGGTGGTGCCGTGACGCTCGAACGGCTTGCGTGACCACAGCGTGAGTCCCTTTGCGTTCACCGGGATCGAGCAGGTGATGGCCTGCTTCTTCTGGTCGGGCGCGAGCGGGAGCACGTTGCCGATCCAGATCTCGTCCGCGAACACCGCACCGGTCGCGAGCATCTTCATGCCCGATATCACGACACCGTCGTTTTCCTCCCGCACCACGCCGAGTGTCGGGATCGGAAGATGCTGCCGCTCGTAGAACTCCGGATTGCGCGCCGCCTGCGGCGGCAGCACGGCGTAGACGACATAGAGATCCTTGGCGCGGATCTCCTTGTAGTAGGCGAGCAGGTTCTCCGCGAAACCGTGGGGCGGCTTCAGCGCGGCGGCATTCATCGCCATCCCGGTGACGAAGCTCGCCACGTGGTCGGGCGAGCGCCCGAACATGCCGTAGGTCATGTCCGCGATCATCCGGTGACCGATCATCCGGCGCTGGAGGTCCTCGCGGTTGCGGGCGCGGAGGTAGTAGATCGAGTGCCGGTCCCCGTCTTCCTCGTACGTCATCGTGTCGCGATGGGCCGGATCGCGCTTCATGTCGTAGATCGCCGCCACCGTCTGCGCGGCATTCCGGAATGCATCGTGCGTGGTGACGTCCGTCACGCGCTCGGATCCGATGTAGATGACGCGGCCGTCGCGCAGCCCCTCGAGATGCTCCTTTCCGGACTTCAGCATGCTTGTCTCCTTTGCATACGGCCGGGGGCGCGCGCCCCGATCGGCCGGGTTAAGCGTGTTCGCCCTTCAGGGCCTGCTCGATGCTCGCGCCGAGCGCGAGCAGCCGGCGGTCCGTGCCGCCCGGCGCGAGCAGCATCAGCCCCACCGGGGCATCGCCCGGCACGTGGCATGGAATGCTCAGTGCGCACCAGTCGAGGAAATTGCCGACCGACGGATTGCGCAGGGTCAGAATGTTGACCCGGGCGTACTCGGCATCATCCGCTTCCAGCGGCGTGAGCCGTGGCGCGACGATCGGTACCGTAGGAAACGCAAGCGCGTCGAACGGTGTGGCGATCTCGAGCGCACGCTGCTGGAATTCGACGCGCCGCACGCGCAATTCGGCCACTTCCGCTTCGGTGATGGCCGCGCCTCGCCGGATGCGGACAGCGACCCGCGGATCGAACTCGCTGGCCGCGCGCTCGATCAGCTCACGATGCCAGGCCCACGCCTCGGCAGCGGCGAAGCCGCCCTTTGCGTTGATCGACGGCAGTGTATCGAGCTCGGCGAACGGTATCTCGGTGATCTGCACCCCGGCGTCGGCGAGCCGGCGCACCGCGCGCTCGATCGTGCGTGCGACCGTCTCGTCCATGCCCTCCAGCACGTAACGCTGCGGCAACCCGAGGCGCAGGCCCGGGAGTGCCGGCGGAACGAGTGGCGGCGGTGCCTCGCCGGCGAGTACGGCATCGATCAGCGCGCAGCACGCGACGGTGGGTGCGAGCGGCCCGATCGAATCGAGCGACGCGGAGAGCGGCACTGCGCCGTCGAGTGGAACCCGGCGCGCGGTCGGCTTGAATCCGGCGAGGCCGCACAGCGCGGCGGGAATGCGGACGGATCCGCCTGTGTCAGTGCCGATCGCGGCGGCAGCCATGCCGTCGGTGACCGATACCGCAGCGCCGGAGGACGAACCGCCGGGAATCCGGCGTGCCGCGCGGTCCCAGGGATTGAGGGGTGTGCCGTAGTGCGGATTGATTCCGAGTCCCGAGAACGCGAACTCGGTCATGTTCGTCTTGCCGATGATCACCGCGCCCGCCTGCCGGAGCCGCGCGACGATCTCGGCGTCACGGGTTGCCGGCGGATGCGAAGCGAGCACCTTCGAGCCGGCGAGCGTAGTCTCGCCGGCGACATCGAAAAGATCCTTGATGCTGATCGGCAGTCCGGCGAGCGGCGGAACCGACCCGCCTGCGCGACGTTTCGCATCCCATTCGGCAGCTTCGCGCGTCGCCCGTTCGGCATGGATCCGCGTGAAGACGCGTGCGCCTTCACCCCGGGCGTCGCGCGCTCGTTCGAGCGCATTGTCTACGAGGGCCGCGCTCGTGGACGCGCCGCGTGCGAGTCGTGCCAGTGTTTGTGACAGTGGTTCGATCATCGGATGTTCGACCGTACGATCGTGGCGTGGAACGATGCGATGTGCGCACGCATGGCCGCGCAGGCGCCCTCGGCGTCGCGCGCGCGCAACCGCTCGGCAATCTCGCGATGTTC
>JAABRB010000453.1 GCA_011391185.1 Betaproteobacteria bacterium | reverse complement strand
AGCCGGACGCGGCCGCGAGCGACGTACGCGACCGGGTGGCGCGAATCCGGGGGCGGCTACCGGACGACATCGAGGAGCCGGTGATCGCCAAGGTGGAAGCGGACGCGAATCCGATCATCTGGCTCGCCTTTTCGAGCGATCGCTTCTCGCCCCTGGAGGTCACCGACTACGCGAGCCGGATCGTGAAGACCCGGCTGCAGACGCTGCCCGGCGCGGCGGACGTGCGCGTATTCGGCGAGCGACGGTACTCGATGCGAATCTGGCTCGACCGCATCAGGCTCGCCGCGTACAAGCTCACGCCACAGGACGTGGAAGACGCGCTGCGCCGGCAGAACGTCGAGATTCCAGCCGGGCGGATCGAAAGCCGGACGCGCGAGTTCTCGGTCGTCGCCGAGACCGATCTCGTACGGCCGGAGCAGTTCGACAGTGTGATCGTGCGCAGCGTGGACGGCTATCCGGTCCGGATCCGCGATGTCGGAAAGGCGGAAATCGCCGCGGAGAACGACCGGTCGATCGTCCGGTTCAACAGTCGACCCGCGGTGGCGCTCGGGGTGATCAAGCAGGCGACCGCCAACCCGCTCGACCTGTCGAGTGCGATCCGCGCCGAGTTGCCCAGGATCACCGCGGATCTGCCCGACGGCCTCGACGTGCGGATCGCATACGACTCGTCGATCTTCATCGAGCGATCGATCGAGGGCGTGTACACGACCATCCTCGAGGCGATCGTCCTGGTGGCGCTGGTGATCTTCTTCTTCCTGCGTTCGGTGCGTGCCACCATTATCCCGCTGGTGACGATCCCGGTCTCGCTGGTCGGGGCGTTCGCGCTCATGTACGTGCTCGGATTCACCGTGAACACGCTGACGCTGCTGGCGCTCGTCCTCGCAATCGGTCTGGTCGTGGACGACGCGATCGTGATGCTGGAGAACATCTTCCGGCACATCGAGAAGGGCGAGCCGCCGGTGCGCGCGGCGCTGGCGGGCGCGAAGGAGATCGGTTTTGCCGTCGTGGCAATGACGTTGACGCTTGCTGCGGTCTACGCGCCGGTGGCCTTCATGACGGGGCGTACCGGAAAGCTGTTCATCGAATTCGCGCTGACGCTCGCCGGAGCGGTGCTGGTGTCCGGATTCGTGGCACTGACCCTGTCACCCATGATGTGCTCCAAGCTCCTCCGCCACCAGCCCCGTCACGGCCGGGTGTACAACGCGATCGAGGCGGTGATAGGCGGGCTGACGAACGGCTATCGCCGGGCGCTCGTGGGCGTCATCGGCATGTCGCTGACCGGGCGCATTGCGCTCTTCGTTTGCGTCATGGCCGCGTGCGGCACTGCGATCGCATGGCTCGGTCTGACGACGAAGTCCGAGTTGGCGCCGACCGAGGATCGCGGCGTGTTCATCGGGATCTTCCTCGGTCCGGAAGGAGCGACGATCGACTACACGGACGGTTACGCGAAGCGCATGGAAGCGATCTACAAAAACACCGCGGACGTCGAGCGATACTTCGTCGTATCAGGATTTCCGACCGTGTCCCAGGGCATCTCGTTCGTCGGGCTGAACGACTGGAATGCGCGCCAGCGCAAGTCCGTGGACGTGGCGAACGAGGTCCGGCCGAAGCTCTTCGGCCTGCCCGGCGTACTCGCGTTTCCGATGCTGCCGCCTTCGCTCGGCCAGAGCTTCCGCTCGCGCGCGGTCGAGTTCGTGATCGTCACGTCGGGTTCGTACGAGGAGCTCGACCAGGCGGTGGGTCGAATCGTCGCCGAGGCGCAGCAGAATCCGGGTCTGCAGAACGTGGACACCGATCTGCGTCTGAACAAGCCGGAGTTCAAAGTCCGGATCAACCGTGACCGCGCCGCCGACGCCGGAGTAGCGGTGGACTCGGTGGGGCGCACGATGGAAACCATGCTCGGGGGGCGTCAGGTCACGCGATTCAAGCAGAACGCCGAGCAGTACGACGTCATCGTGCAGATGGCGCCGACGGACCGGGTCAACCCCAACGACATCAGCAATATCTTCGTGCGCGGGCGCAACGACCAGATGGTGCCGCTCGCGAGTCTCGTGACCGTGCGCGAATCGGTGGCACCGCGCGAGCTCAATCATTTCGGGCAGCGGCGATCGGCGACCATCACGGCAAACCTCGCGGCGGGCTATTCGCTCGGCGAGGCGCTCGCCTTCATGGAGGAGACGGCGCGGCCCCATCTTCCGTCCGGGGCGGCGACCGATCTCAACGGCGTCTCCCGGGAGTTTCGCGAATCGTCGCGCGGACTCTTGCTCACCTTCTTTCTTGCGCTCGCATTCATCTATCTCGTCCTGGCGGCACAGTTCGAGAGCTTTCGCGACCCGTTCATCATTCTGCTGACGGTCCCATTGTCCATGGTCGGGGCGCTCGCTGCGCTCAAGCTCTCGGGCGGAACGCTGAACGTGTACAGCCAGATCGGCCTGGTCACGCTCGTGGGATTGATCACCAAGCACGGTATCCTGATCGTCGAGTTCGCCAATCAGTTGCGCGAGCGCGGCGGAGCGCTGCGTGTCGCGATCGTCGAGTCCTCGGTGTTGCGCCTGCGACCGATTCTGATGACCACCGGCGCAATGGTGCTCGGGGCGCTGCCGCTCGCTTTGGCCCGCGGTGCCGGCGCGGAGAGCCGCCAGCCGATCGGGTGGGTCGTGGTAGGCGGACTGCTGGTCGGCACGCTGCTCACATTGTTCGTGGTTCCGACGGTGTACACCTTGCTCGCCCGCAACGTGCGCCAGTCGGTCGATGAAGCGCCACGGCCGACATCCCGGACGGCCGCGGAAGGCCGCTGAAGAAGCGTATGCGACAGATCGTTCTCGATACCGAAACAACCGGCCTGAATGCCCGGTTGGGCGACCGCATCATCGAGATCGGTTGCGTTGAGATCCTGAACCGGCGTCTGACGGGAAATCGCTTTCACCGCTACGTGAATCCGGAGCGCGAGATCGAGGAGGGTGCGCTGCGGGTGCACGGGATCACCACCGAATTTCTTGCGGACAAGCCACGGTTCGGTGAAGTCGCACGGGACTTTCTCGATTACGTGCGGGGTGCCGAGCTGATCATCCACAACGCCGCGTTCGACGTCGAATTTCTCAATGTCGAGCTTGACCGGCTCGGTTCCGAGCCTATCGAGAAGCAGGTGGAAGGCGTTCTGGACACGCTGGCGCAAGCGCGCGAACTGCATCCCGGACGCAAGAATTCCCTCGATGCACTTTGC
>JAABRB010000452.1 GCA_011391185.1 Betaproteobacteria bacterium | reverse complement strand
CGTCGGGCACGAGCCGCGCACCCGCGCCGGGGCGTGGATCGCGAACCGACGCCATGCGATGGACCGCGCGCTCCGGAGATTCATCGACGGCCCGCTCGATCGCAGCCTGCGATTCGCGACGACGCACTACGGCGTCGTCATCGCGACAGGCATCGTGCTCTTCATGCTGACTCTCGGCGTGATCCGGGGTGGCTATGTCCGGTTCATCTTCTTCCCGCAGGTGGAGGGTCGGTACGTCACCGCGACGCTCGATCTGCATCAGGGCGCGACGGCCGATGCGACACTCGCGGCGGCGCTCGAGATCGAGCTCGCCGGACGCGCCGTCGGGGCGGAGATGAAGGATCCGAGCGGAGAGGCGCTGGTGCAATCGGTGTACATCACCGTCGGGTTGCAGGATCGGACCGGGCCGGGCGCGGCATCGGCGCTCAATGTCCTGCAGGGCAACAAGGCCTCGGTGGTGTTCGAGCTGCTCGATCCCGAGATCCGGACGATCACTTCGCGGGATTTCGAGCAACAGTGGCGGCGCAAGGTCGGCGTGCTCCCGCAGATCCAGAAACTTTCGTTCGCATCGAACGTCATCAACCTGGGGTCGCCGATCCAGGTCGAGCTTTCGGCGCGCACGGCGGACGGGCTTGCCCGTGCGGTGCAGTCGCTCAAGGACGAGCTGGGGCGTACCGAAGGCGTATTCGACGTGCGCGACGATCGCGATCCCGGAAAGCGGGAGGTGCAGTTCAAGCTCAAGCCCTATGCGCGCACCCTGGGCGTGACCGTGGACAGCCTGTCACAGCAGGTGCGCTCCGCGTTTTTCGGCGCCGAGGCGCTGCGCGTGCAGCGGGGGCGGGACGAGGTCCGGGTGTACGTGCGATTGCCACGCAGCGAGCGCGATGCGCTCTCGGATCTTTCGCGTTACCGCATCCGAACCGCCTCCGGAGATTACGTGCCGCTCCACGAAGTCGCCGAGCTCGAGACCGGATCGAGCCCGGCGACGATCGTGCGTGAAGGCGGTCGACGTGTCACGACCGTGCTCGCGGAAGTCGATCCTGCCGTGATCACCGGACAGCTCGTGAATGCCCGGCTCGTCTCCGAGGTTTTGCCCCGGCTGCAGGAAGAGATCCCGGGACTCATCCACACGATGGCCGGCGAGCAGCGCGAGCAGGGAAAGACGCTGCCCGCGCTCGCGGGCAATTTCATGCTGGCGATGTTCTGCATGTTTGCGCTGCTCGCGCTTGCGTTTCGCTCGTATGTGCAGCCGATCATCGTCCTCGCCGCGATCCCGTTCGGCCTGGTCGGTGCGACGGTAGGCCATCTGCTGCTGGGGTTGAATCTCGGGCTCACCAGCATCTTCGGAATCGTCGGGCTCGCCGGCATCATCGTGAACGGGTCGCTCGTGCTGATCGATTTCATGAACGAGGAGCTGCGGCACGGCAAGCCTCCGCAGGAGGCGATCGTTTCGGCCGCAAAGGGCCGCTTCCGGCCGATCCTGCTCACGGCGGTCACCACGTTCCTCGGCATCGCGCCGCTGATCGTCGAGCGCAGCATCCAGGCGCAGTTCCTGATTCCGCTCGCGATTTCGATCGGTGTCGGCGTACTCCTCGGCACGGCGCTGCTCATGCTGCTGACCCCTGCCCTGGCGATGTGGGTGGAAGACCTCAAGCAACGATTTGGCCGGGTTTCCCGCGCCGCCGTGGTGGAGTAGGGCCTACCCCCGTGCCGGATCGTGGGATAGATTCCAATCTCGTCGCAGCGGAGAACCATCACCTCCCTGCCTGGCAAGGGGATTGCTAGATCGTGGCCGAGCGGATGTCTGATACGGAGGTTGCCGTGGATACGCAGGTTGCCGGTTCCACTGTCGGCGAGACCCCTCGCCCGGGGCGGGTGCGCGCCCTCTGGAACTGGCTGAAGAGCGCCGCCCGGTCGGGCCGTTCGGCCCTGAAGGATCTCGGCCCTGCGGAGCTCAACGAGCTACGGGCCATTTTCCGCGAGTGCCTGGCCGAAACCGGCGGGGAGGCATCGGCACGCGGGCGCGTGCAATGGCTCGCGACGACCTATCAGGGGTTGACCGATGCAGCCCGCGCCCGCTTTCTCCAGATTCTCGCGGGCGAATTCGGGCCCGACGAACGCGCGGTGGCGCGCGCGATCCAGGACTACCTGCATACCGCCCCCGGGCCCGGCCGGCGCCACGCCGAGTCGCGGCTCCGGCTGGCCCTGGGATCGCCCCGGATCAGGGTCCTCAAGCAGTTCAATCTGCTGCCGGACGGGGTGAAGTTTCTCGTCGATCTGCGCACCGACGTGCTGCGCTACGCGAGCGATGCGCCGGAGCTCGAGGTCATCGACGAGGAGCTCTACTCGCTGCTCGGCAGCTGGTTCGATGTGGGCAACCTGGAGCTCATGCGCATCTCCTGGGCCTCGCCCGCGGCGCTGCTGGAGAAACTGATCGCCTACGAGGCGGTGCACGAAATCCGGGGCTGGGGCGACCTGCGCAACCGGCTCGATTCCGACCGCCGCTGCTATGCATTCTTCCATCCGCGGATGCCGGGCGAGCCGCTGATCTTCGTCGAGATCGCGCTGACCCGGGATATCGCCACGAATGTCCAGGCCCTGCTCGACGAGTCGGCGCCGATCCTCGAATCCGGCGCGGCACAGGCGGCAATCTTCTACTCGATCTCGAATACCCAGACCGGCCTGCGTGGCGTCTCGTTCGGTGGCTTCCTCATCAAGCGCGTGGTCGAGCAGCTGCTCGCCGAATTTCCGAAACTGAAGACATTTGCCACCCTCTCGCCCGTGCCCGGTTTCCGGCGCTGGCTGGAGGGCGAGATCAAGGCGCGGCGGTCGGGCCTGCTCGCCAACGCGGACGCAGACCGGGTCTGCCGGGTCGCCATCACCACCGATCCATACGAGGCGCTAGGCGATCTCCTGAAGCGCAGTCTCATGGAGGATGCGGAGGCGGCGGTCATGCTGGAACCGATCCTTCTCCATCTCTGCGCACGGTACATCGCGGAGGTGAAGGAAGGCGAGGGCGAGGGCGCGCAGCCAGTGGATCCAGTCGCGCGCTTTCATCTCGGTAACGGCGCCCGCCTCGAGCGCATCAACTGGATTTCCGACACCTCGTCGCGCGGGATGAAGCAGTCTTGCGGCCTGATGGTGAACTATCTCTACAAGCTGGACGATATCGAAGACAACCATGAGGCGTACGCGCGCGAGGCGCGGGTGGTGATGTCGGGGCCGGTGAA